>NZ_LR594663.1:300000-428971 GCF_901827175.1 Variovorax sp. RA8
CTCGGTGCAGGTCACGCTTCTCTACGCAGTCGGATCCGGGCCTTCCGGCACGGCGCTGCACGCATTGGTCAGACGCAGCAGAGAGCCACGCTTTTGGACGCGCTTTCATGCGCAGCAGACATTTGCGGTTCATCCGGACCATCGTCCACACCTTGACGAATCTCTTCACAACAACCATTCAGCAGGGGTTGGTCTCGCTCAGCTATTCATGCGACAGTCTCCTGAGCACCCCAGCGGAACACCGTGCCATCGACCCACATGCGATGCAGGATGATGGCGAGCTTGCGTGCGACGGCAATCACCGCGCGACGATGACCTCGCGTCTTGGCCAGCCGTATGCCCCAGGCCTTCAGCGATGACCACTGTTCGTTGCGCGTGAGCAGCGAGTGCGCCGCCACGTAGAGCGCGGAGCGAACATCGGCGTCGCCGGCGCGCGAGATGTGCCCTGGGTTGTCGCTCTCCCCAGACTGGAAGCGCCTGGGCGTGAGCCCGGAGTGCGCGGCCACGGTGCGAGAAGACGTGAACCGACCCGGGTCGTCCACGCCCGCCTTGAACGACAAGGCGGTGACGGGGCCTACACCGGGCACCGACATGAGCAGCTTGCAGACCGGATCGGCCTCACCAACGCCTTGATCGCGTTGTCGAGCTTCAGGCAGGTCTTGTAGAGCACCGTCCTGGCGTCGAGCAATGGATTTAGCGCGCACGCCAGCATCTCGTCCGCGGCGAAGGTCTGTCGCACCTGGGCGTCGAAGCTGCCATGGCCCACGCGAGGCGGCAGGCAGATCCCGAACACCCCCCGCAGCAGTCCGCGCAGCTCATTCTCCAGGTCCCGCACTTCTTCAGGATCGCCTTGAGGCTGGCCAGCAGTGCTCGCACGCGATGGCTGTGCATGCTCTTGACGCGCACATCGCTGTACCAGCCGGTGCGCAGGATCCGTGCGATGCCGCGCGCGTCGTTGCGGTCGGTCTTGTTGCGCATGGCGGCCAAGGTGTTCTTGACCTGCCTGGCTTCCATGCAGATCACCTCGAAGCCGGCGGCCTGCAAGCCGTAGGCAAGGAACGGGTCAAGGTGCCCGCTTCCAGGCCGACGGACTTCACGTCGGCGCTGAAGCTGCTCAAGCACTGAGCGATCGCCGCCGGCTGAGCTGCCGTCTTGGCTTCGCGGCACACCTCGCCATGCTCATCGACGATGCAGATCGAGACGGAGCGCAGCGACACATCGATTCCGGTGAAGTACGTCATTCGAGCTCTCCTTCGTAAAGGGACTTCGAGTCTAGAGAGACAGCTCCGCGAGGCACTGGGCCCGCCCGATCACCGATGCTTTTGGCCGCATTCTGACCCATTGCCACGCAGCTCAGCGCAAGACCAAAGTGTCATCGACCAAGTCGAACGCTCGCCGTTCACCGCCGTAATCGTCCCCTCAAATAGAAGGTCGAGCTTGTGCTCTGGGTCCCAGTGCGGGTTGACGTATACGCTTGCGACGAGGTCGGCGTCCACCACGAGGGCGACTGAATCCACCTCGCCCATCACCTGGTCTCTAGCCAGACCCGCAGGAACGTCCCAGAAGTTGAGCCATTCATTGGCTTCGGCATACCGGTAGTGCGCATAGATGAGGTCCAGGATGTGCTCGGCGTGCTGCTTCGCATATTCAGCGAGCCTCGACGCCAGTTCAAGCATTGCCGCGCTCGGTCGCCCGCCCGACGGCATCTGGAGCTCGACAGACATGTCGCCGATAGCGGTGTGAACAACCGGATTCGATAACCAAGGGCTCATGGCGCTAGGGAAGAAAGGTGGTTTTGAGCGAGATTCTGAGCGAGGTCGGAAGGTCCGGTATTGGCCGGCCCGGACCTGCCGTTCGACTTCTCCGGAAGCGGTCGTCGAACCAACTGATCAACAAGCCGATTCAGGCCAATAAATCGAGGCAGCGGAGGTCCTCCACCGCGTGCTGAATGCGCGTGAGCTGCGGCCACCAGACGTAAGCCGACATGGTCCGAGCAAATCGCGCGATCGGCGTGCGCATGTGCATAAGCACCGCAAGCCTGTAGTCCTCTTGAAGCGCCTCGCGCGAATAGCCGGTCACGCCGGAAGCGGCGAGCGCTGCGTGATAGCGGTCCAGCAACGGCATCTCGAAGCGCTGGCGTACGCCACGGTCCCATTGCACAGCCATCATGTATGCGAGGTCCCAGACGCCAACCCCCAAATGCCAGCCATCCCAATCGATGAGCTTCGGCGCGTGAGCTGCGCTGTCTCGAGGCAGCATCCAGTTCCAAACGTGCGCATCCCCATGAATGAGCGTCTTCCCCTGAAGTCGCTCGGCCCGTTCGACGAGCGCCGGAAAGCCACGCAGGAAGCGCGCATAGGCACCAGACTCGACAGCAGCGCGTTGAGGTTGGCGCCTTCGTTGAAGTAGGGGATGCCGCAGGAGATGCTGCTGCCGGCCGGCCGGTTGACGCGCTGCTCGCGCACCGGCCCGCCGGCGCTGCTCGGCCCGCTGCTTGCGAGCTCCACCGCAGCACGCGGAGCCTTCAGCAGGCTGTTCAGCTGGCGCTCACCTCAAGGGGCCCGGCGGGCCGGGGCGGGCCGGCCATTGCGCGACGGCCCAGACCGTCGCGCGCAATCAACGGCGCCACATGGCGCCGCACCAGGTGCCGCAGGTCCACGAACAGGCCCGCCAGCGCCAGAGCCAGCAGCAGGCCGGCCAGGATGTCGCCCGGGAAGTGGACGCCGACGTGGATGCGTCCCCAGCCGGTGAGGACGGCGATTGCGAAGATCGCCGCGCCCGCGCCGCGCAGCGCCGGTCGCGCCAGGCAGCGCGACCGTGAACATGACCGCCGCATGCGCGCTCGGCAGCGAGCCGCGCGCGCCGTGGGCGATGTAGGCCGGGCTCAAGCCCAGCATGAAGGGGCGCGGCAGGTTCAGCGCGGCCGCGATGGAATGGGCGAGCAGCGCTGCGAGGACCGCGAAACCCAGGACGGCCATCAGGTAGCTGCGCTGCGAAGGCTGCCGCCAGGCGATCCAGCCCAGCAGGGCCGCGCTGAGCCAGGGGCCGCCGAGCGCGATGGCGGCGGCCCCGGCCACCAGCCAGGGGCGGGGTTCGAAGCCCGCGGCCAGTGAAAAAGAAGCAGGTCGAGTGCCTTCATGCGGGAAGGCGGCCAGGTCGCGCGATCGGTCGCATGGCGGCGACTCTATGGCGCGCCGATGAAGCCAAGCTGAACGGTGCTTTCAGCTTTGGCAACGTCCTGCCGCTGCCCTCCTTAGGTGGCCAGCGTCGCGATCTCGGCCGCGCTCAAAGCGCCAAAGCGCCGCTGTGGGCCGGCCTTCTGTGTCACGCGGATCAATTCGGAAAAGGCCCTTGTGGGCATCATCACGCCCCCGCGACGCCACAAGGTGGCTAGGCGCTCCCACTCCGCGGCGCGTACGTGCACCCTGTAATGCCGCCGCACCAGGGTCCATTCACGTTCGGTTCAGCTGCGTGCGGCAACGTCGGCAGCTGTTCTCCCGGACCCCTTGGTTCCTCAGACCGATGAAGACAGTCGCCAGCCGGCGCCAAGACCACCCCGCCATTGCGCTGGCGCCCGGTCCCTGCACGATGCCGCATGCCGCGGCACGCTCTCGTGCCCTCGCCGCCTGGGCCGCGGCGGCGCTGCTGCTGCTCGGCCTGATCTGGTTCGGCACGCTGGGCACCCGCTCGCTCATCCACCCCGACGAAGGGCGCTACGCCAGCCTGGCGCTGGAGATGGCGCGCAGCGGCGACTGGGTCACTCCGCGCCTGAACGGCCTGCTCTACTTCGAGAAGCCGGCACTGCCGTACTGGATCGGGGCGCTGTCCTTCCTGGGCTTCGGCGTGTCCGAGTTCTCGGCACGCCTGTGGCCGGGCCTGGCGGGCTTCCTGACGCTGCTGGTGGTCGGGTTCACCGCCGCGCGCCTCTGGGGCCGCAAGACCGGGGTCCGGGCGCTGGCGATCGCGGCCTCCATGACCTGGATCCAGGTCAACAGCCACTTCCTCACCCTCGATGCGGGGCTGACGCTGTTCCTCACGCTGGCGCTGTGCGCCGTGCTGCTGGCGAACAACGGCCAACCGGACGCGCGCCAGCGCCGCCGCTGGATCTGGCTCGCCTGGGCGGCCATGGCCGCCGCCGTGCTGAGCAAGGGGCTGGTCGGCATCGTCATCCCCGGCGCGGTGCTGGTGCTGGTCAGCCTGTGGCGGCGCGACGCGTCCTTGTGGCGGGGCCTGCACTGGACCTCGGGGCTGCTCATCTTCCTGGCCATCACGGCGCCCTGGTTCGTGCTGGTGTCGCTGCGCAATCCCGGCTTCGCGAGCTTCTTCTTCATCCACGAGCATTTCGCGCGCTACCTGACCGAGGTGCACCAGCGCGAAGGCGCCTGGTGGTACTACCTGCCCTTCGTGCTGGTCGGCATGCTGCCCTGGACCGGCGCCCTGCCCTGGCTGCTGCGCAAGAACCGCGCCGAGGCCGGAATCGCCCCCCGCCATCTGCTGGCGACCTGGTGCGTCTTCGTGCTCCTCTTCTTCAGCGCGTCGGGCTCCAAGCTGCCGTCGTACATCCTGCCCATGTTCCCGGCGCTGGCCCTGCTGGTCGCGATGCAGCTGCGGGACGTGCAGGCAGACACCCTGCGCCGGCACCTGTTGCTGCCGGCGCTGGTCTGGGGGTTCGCGGCGCTCGCCTCCACGCAGAGCGGCCGCTTCGTCTCGATCCTGTCGCCGGCAGAAGTCCTGGCACCGCTGGCCTCGGCACTGCGCATCGGTGCCGCGGTCATGCTGGCCGGCCTCGCGATTGGCTGGTGGTGCCTGGGGCGACGCCGCATCACTGCTGCGGTGCTGAGCGTGGCGCTCAGCCAGGTGACGGCCACTGCCGTGGTGCTTCAGGCCCACAATGGCTACGGCCAGCTCAAGAGCGCGGCGGCGATCGCGGCCGTCCTGCAGCCGCTCATCACGCCGCAAACCCCCGTCTTTTGCGTGCGCGCCTATGACCAGACCCTGCCCTTCTATCTCCAGCGCGACGTGGTGCTGGTGGACTACGAGGACGAGTTCGCCCTCGGCCAGCAGCACGAGCCCGCGCGGTCGATCTCGACACTCGACGGGTTCGTCGCGCGCTGGAATTCCCTCCCCCATGCGGCGGCCTACATGAGCGTTTTCGCCTGGGTCGAGTTGCACCAGCGCGGCCTGCCGATGCGCATCGTGTTCCAGGACCCGCGGCGCGTCGTCGTCGTCAAGCCATGAAGGCACTCGACTTCTTCTGGGTGCTCGGCGGCGTGCTGCTCAACGCGGCGGCCCAGCTGCTGCTGAAGGCCGGCGCCAACAGCAGCGGCGAGATCGTGCTGTCGGCCGGGGCGCCCGCCCTCTGGCGCACCGCGCTGGGGCTGGCGCAGCACCCCGGCATCCTGGGCGGGCTGGCCTGCTATGCCGTGAGCGTGCTGGTGTGGATCGTCGCGCTGTCGCGCGTCGACGTGAGCATCGCCTATCCCATGCTCTCGATCGGCTACGTCGTCAACGCGGCGCTGGCCTGGTGGCTCTTCGGCGAGGCCGTCAACACGCAACGCTGGCTGGGCATCGGCGTCATCGTCATCGGCGTGCTGCTGGTGGCGAACAGCGGAAGCCGCTCATGAGCGCCGCCCGGTCGCCCGAAAGGGCTCGCACCCTCTTTCAGAAGGGCGTGCGCGAAGTACACGAAGAGACGAGCCTGGCGGAGGTTGCCTTATGACTCCGACGCCCTTCCTGCCCTTCACCCGCCCCTTCATCGATGAGCGCACCATTGCCGAGGTGGGCGAGGTGCTGCGCTCGGGCTGGATCACCACCGGCCCGCGCTGCCAGGAGCTCGAGACCGCCTTGTCGAAACGCCTGGACGGCCGGCCGGTGCGGCTGGTCAACTCGGGCACCGCGGCGCTGGAGCTCGCGCTGCGGCTGTGCGACATCGGCCCGGGCGACGAGGTCATCACCACGCCACTGAGCTGGGTGGCGACGGCCAACGTCGTGCTAGCGGTCGGCGCGACCCCGGTCTTCGTCGACGCGGAGGCTCGCACCCGCAACATCGACCTCAGCCGGATGGAGCGCGCCATCACCGCGCGCACGCGGGCGGTGATCCCGGTCGACCTGGCCGGCCTGCCGGTCGATCGCGACCGGCTCGACGCCATGGCCCGGCGGCACGGGCTGCGGGTGATCGAGGACGCCGCGCAGTCCTTCGGCGCCCGCTGGGGCGGCCGCGAGATCGGCAGCTTCGGCGACCTGGTGTCGTTCAGCTTCCATGCCAACAAGAACCTCACCACCGCCGAGGGCGGCTGCCTGGTGCTCAACAACGAGGTGGAAGCCCGCCGCTTCGAGAAGCTGCGGCTGCAGGGCGTGACCCGCCTGCCCGACGGGACCATGGACGTGGAGGATTGGGGCAGCAAGGCCAACCTGACCGACGTGGCGGCCGCCATCGGGCTCGGACAGCTGCGCCGGATCGACGAATTCACAGCGCGGCGGCGCGCCCTGGCCGAGCGCTACTTCACGCGCTGGGACCGCTCGCTGGGCTTCGAGCTGCCTCCCGAAGACGCCGCCCAGCACAGCAACTGGCACATGTTCCAGCCGCTGCTGCCGCGCCGGCTCGCGCCGCGCCGCGGCGACTTCATCGCCGCGATGCGCGAGCAGGGCATAGGCGTCGGTGTGCACTACCCGGCCATGCACCTGTTCTCGCTGTTCTGCAAGCGCGGCCATGGCCCCGGCGACTTCCCGGTCGCCGAGGACATCAGTACGCGCACCGTCACCCTGCCCCTGTTCCCGGCCATGGCCGATGCTGACGTGGACCGCGTATGCCGCGCGGTCGCCGCCACGGTCGCGGCGCTGCGCTGAGCGAGATCCACGATGAAGATGAATGATGCCCCCTCCCTCGCGAGCGCCCCGCCGCTCGACCAGCCTCAGGGACCCGCCCTCAGCGTCGTGATCCCGGTCTACAACGAGGAGGCCGGGCTGACCGCCCTCTTCGAACGCCTGTACCCGGCCCTCGACGCGCTGGCCCTCGACTACGAGATCGTCTTCATCGACGACGGCAGTCGCGACCGCTCGGCCGCGCTGCTGGCCGGGCAGTTTGAGCGCCGGCCCGACGTCACCCGCGTGATCCTGCTGAACGGCAACTTCGGCCAGCACCGCGCGATCCTCGCCGGCTTCGAGCACTGCCGCGGCGCGCGCGTGGTGACGCTCGACGCCGACCTGCAGAACCCGCCCGAGGACATCGGCTTGCTGATCGAGGCGATGGCCCGCGGGCACGACTACGTGGGCTCGATCCGCCGCGACCGACAGGACGCCGCTTGGCGCCGCTGGGCCTCGCGCGCGATGAACGGCCTGCGCCAGCGCCTGACCGGCATCGTCATGACCGACCACGGCTGCATGATGCGCGCCTACAGCCGCGACATCGTCCGGCTGATCAACCAGTGCAACGAGATGAACACCTTCGTCCCCGCGCTGGCCTACCAGTTCTCGAAGAACCCGACCGAGGTGGTGGTCGGCCACGAGGCCCGACATGCGGGCGAATCCAAGTACTCGCTCTACAGCCTGATCCGGCTCAACTTCGACCTGGTCACCGGCTTCTCGGTGGTGCCGCTGCAGGCTTTCTCGATGCTGGGCATCGTCATCTCGCTGCTGTCCGGCGCACTGTTCGTCCTGCTGGCCGCGCGCCGCCTGGTGCTCGGCCCCGAGGAGGGCGGCCTGTTCACCCTGTTCGCGCTGCTGTTCCTGCTGGTCGGGCTCGCGCTGTTCGGCATCGGCCTGCTCGGCGAGTACGTCGGCCGCATCTACCAGGAAGTGCGGGCGCGGCCACGCTACCAAGTCAGTGCGATCCTGGAGCGCGAGCGGTGAGCGGCGACCGCAGTCGCCCGGCGCGCGCAATCGTCTTCGCGTACCACGACGTGGGCGTGCGCTGCCTGCGCGTGCTGCTCGATGCAGGCGTCGAGGTCCCGCTGGTCGTCACCCATGCCGACGCACCGGGCGAGACGATCTGGTTCCGCAACGTCGCGGCCGTCGCAGCCGAGCATGGGCTGCGCTGCGTCACGCCGGAAGACCCGCACGACCCGGCGCTGCTGGCCGTCGCGCGCGCGGCCGAGCCGGACTTCCTGTTCTCGTTCTACTACCGGCAGATGCTCAAGCCGGACTGGCTACAGCTGCCGCGACGCGGCGCCTACAACATGCACGGCTCGCTGCTGCCGCGCTACCGCGGCAGGGCCCCGGTGAACTGGGCCGTGATCCACGGCGAGCGCGAGACCGGCGCCACCCTGCACCGAATGAACGAGAAGCCCGACAACGGCCCGATCGTCGACCAGTTCGCGGTGCCCATCCTGTCCGACGACACGGCACACGAGGTGTTCGGCAAGGTCACGGTGGCGGCCGAGATCGTGCTCGCGCGCAGCCTGCCCGGGCTGCTCGACGGCAGCGCGGCGGAACGGTCCCAGGACCTCTCGCAGGGCCGCTACTTCGGCGGGCGCAGACCGGAAGACGGGCGCATTCCCGCCGACGCGGGCGCGCGCCAGATCCACGACCTGGTGCGCGCGCTGGCGCCGCCTTATCCGTGCGCCTTTCTGTGCATCGGTGGCGCGCGATTCTTTATCGAGAGGACGCTGCACGCACCGGCGCCTCCCGATGCTCCCGGCAGCGGGCTGCGGATCCTGAGCGATGGCTTCGACCTGTGGCTCATCGCGGCTGACGGCGCAGCGCTGCGCGTGCTCGCCGCACGACGCGATGGAGACGCCACTGCCCTGAGCGCCCGCGGCTTCGTAGCCCTGTTTCCCAGCCGCTGGATCGCAGTTGACGACGATTGATCCTGCTTACCCCGGAACGACCACGACCATGCTCAAAGTCCTCATCCTCGGCGTCAACGGCTTCATCGGCCACCACCTGACGCGTCACATCATGGAGCGCACCGACTGGCAGCTGCACGGCATGGACATGCAGTCCGACCGCGTCGCGCCCTGGCTCGATCACCCGCGCTTCCACTTCTTCGAGGGCGACATCACCATCAACAAGGAGTGGATCGAATACCACGTGAAGAAGTGCGACGTGGTGCTGCCGCTGGTCGCGATCGCGACGCCGGCGACCTACGTGCGCGAGCCGCTGCGCGTGTTCGAGCTCGACTTCGAGGCCAACCTGCCGATCGTTCGCCAGTGCCTGCGCTACGACAAGCGCGTGGTTTTTCCCTCGACCAGCGAGGTCTACGGGATGTGCGCCGACGAGAGCTTCGACCCCGAGGCCTCCAACCTGGTCTACGGCCCGATCAACAAGCCGCGCTGGATCTACGCCTGCGCCAAGCAGTTGATGGACCGGGTGATCCACGCCTACGGCCAGCAGGAGGGTCTGCGCTACACGCTCTTCAGGCCCTTCAACTGGGTCGGCCCCGGGCTGGACAGCCTGCATGCGCCCAAGGAAGGCTCGAGCCGCGTGCTCACCCAGTTCCTCGGCCACATCGTGCGCGGCGAGCCGATTCGGCTGGTCGACGGCGGCCGCCAGCAGCGCACCTTCACCTATGTCGACGACGGCATTTCGGCGCTGGCGAAGATCATCGCGAACGAGGGCGGCATCGCCGACGGCAAGATCTACAACATCGGCAACCCCGACAACAACCTGTCGATCCGCGCGCTCGCCCGGATGATGCTGGCCCTGGCGCGCACGCTGCCCGAGTACCGCGATGCCGCGGCCGCCGTGGCGCTGATCGACGTGACGTCGGCGGATTACTACGGCAGCGGCTACCAGGACGTGCTGTATCGCGTGCCGGACATCCACCGCACCACGGCAGACCTGGACTGGCGGCCCCAGGTCGGAATGGAAGAGGCACTGCGCGAGATGTTCGCCTACTATCGCGACCAGGCCGCGGCCGCCGCCGATCTGGAAGCCTGAGGACGATGGCGCGGATCGTACTGAAAGTCGACGTTGACACCTGGCGCGGCACCCGCGAGGGCGTACCCGCCCTGGTCCGCCTGCTGGCGGCGAAGCGCTGCGGCGCGAGCTTTCTCTTCAGCCTCGGACCGGATCACACCGGCCGCGCTATCTTGCGAGTGCTGCGCCCGGGCTTCCTCGGCAAGGTTTCGCGCACCTCGGTGCTCGAGCACTACGGCCTTCGCACCCTCCTGCACGGCGTGCTGCTGCCCGGGCCGGACATCGGCCGGCGCGAAGCCGCCACGCTGCGCAGCGTTCGCGACGCCGGCTTCGAGGTGGGTGTGCATTGCTGGGACCACGTGCGCTGGCAGGACCGCCTGCTGAGCCGGGACGGCGCCTGGGCCGAGCGCGAGATGCGCCGCGCGCTGCAGTGTCATGCCGAGGTGTTCGGCGCCCCAGCGCGGCTGCACGGCGCCGCGGGCTGGCAGTTCAATCCGGCGGCGGCGCAGGCCGAAGCTGCGCTGGGCATCGAGTTCGCCTCGGACACGCGCGGCAACCATGCCTTCGTCCCGGTAGCGGACGACGGCACGGCCCTCGGGCCGCCGCAGTACCCGACCACCCTGCCGACGCTGGACGAGCTCATCGGCGTGGACGGCCTCACCGCGGACAACGTGCACCGGCACCTGCTGGGGCTGACCGAGCAGACCACGCAGGACCAGGTCTACACGCTGCACGCCGAGCTCGAGGGCATGAAGCTGCGCAGCGTGTTCGAGCGCCTGATCGCCGGCTGGCGGGCCCAGGGGCACGAGCTCGTCGCACTGGGCGCGCTGCACGACGCGTGCATCAGCGTGGCGCTTCCGCGCCATCGCATCGCGCTCGGCAGCGTCCCCGGCCGCTCAGGACTGCTCGCGCTCCAGGGTGCGGCCTGGCGAGGCTGACCCGGGAGCCGCCGTCGAAGCGAACGCGGCGCCGGTCCCCACTGTCGCCCTCGGCCCCGGCGGCCTTATTCAGGCCATCACAAAGAACAGCATTCAATGAAAAGGCTTCTGATGAGACCTTCACCGCCCGCTCGCGTCGCCGGCCTTGTCATTGGCCTCATTGGCCTCATTGGCCTCATTGGCCTATTGGATGCGTCGGCCATCCGCGCAGAGGAATCGAACCTCACCCGGACCGATTCCGCATGGGAAATCACCCTTTCGCCCCATGCATACCACTTCCACAGCGACCCGACGCACAAACCCGTGTGGCTCATCGGACTGGAGCGCCAGCGTGCCGACGGATGGCTTTGGGGCGGCGCTTACTTCAGCAATTCCTTTGGGCAAAAATCGGGCGCCGTCTATGTCGGCTACGTGTGGAACAAGCTGTTCAACGCGCCGATGCTCTATGCCAAGCTGGTGGGCGGCCTCATGTACGGCTACGTGGCACCCTATGAAGACAAGGTTCCGTTTAACCACAACGGGTTTTCGCCCATCATCGTGCCGTCCCTTGGCTACCGATTGACGCCCAAGGACGCCCTGCAGGTCTCGCTGATGGGCAGCGCCGGTGTGCTGCTCTCCTACACTCAACGCTTCTAATCGCCGAGCTCCACAGCGCGACACCCACATGGACGCGGGCGGCACGACCGCGGTCGCCGACCACCTTCGCTAGTTCAGTGCACGCTGCAAGCTCGAGCCGCGGATGAAGACACGCTCCTGCTACGAAGCCAGCTGCGCGGCTGGTGGCTACATCGCTGGCTGGCCATGGACAAGTACCACGGCTCTAACAATGCCAGGCCGTCCAGAGCGCGTGTCATGTAGTGGGCGCCGCGCAGCTGCTGTCTCAGTCCCGGTAGCAGGCCGGCCGCCAGTGCGCAGGCCAGCCATGCTCGCGCTGGCGAGGCGCGCCGCCGCAGCACGAACCAGCCACCCACATGAGCGAAGCCGATGCAGGCATGGCCCGCCGGAAGGCAGCCGCCCTACCCGCCGTCGGATCGTCGCGCAAGCCCCAAGCCCAGTGCGACGCGTAGTCGGTCAGTAGCGCTCCCCGAGTCCCCCTCACCCTGGCCCTCTCACAAGGAGAGCAGCTAAGAGAGCAGGACCGCGGCACGACGCCAGCGCATCCAACCCCGCCTTGTAGGTCGGCGTCCGCACATCCATCACGCCCAGCACCGTGTGATAGAGGTTGTCATGCGTGAGCGGCGCATCGAGCCCCGCCTCCATGCAGGCCAGCGACAGCCCGGCGCGCTCGCGCATGCGCGGCCCGAACCACATCACCATCGGAATGTGCTTCTGCACCTCGGGCGCAAAGCTGTACGGCACGCCGTGCAGGAACAACCCATACTCGCCGAGCGACTCCCCGTGGTCGCTCAGGTAGAGCAAGGCCGTGTCGTAGCGCCCCGACTGGGCCTGCAGCCAATCGATGGTCCTGCCGAGAAAGCGATCGGTGTACGCAATCGAATTGTCGAAGCCGTTCACCAGCTCCGCGTGGCTGCACTCGGCCAACGCATTGGTCTTGCATTCCGGCACGAAGGGCTTGGCATCCGGCGAGGAGCGCTTGTAGTAGGCCGGACCATGACTGCCCATCTGGTGCATCACCAGCACGACACCCTTGGCGCGACGCTCGGCCGGCAGCGCAGCCAGGCGCTCGTCCAGCCCTTGGAGCATGGCGTCGTCGAGGCATTCGTCGCCATCGCAGAGCGCGCTCTTCACATCCGGTGCGAGCTGGTCGAAGGCGAAGGCATGCGGAACACGGTCGCACACGCCCTTGCAGCCGCCGGGCTGGTTGTCGAGCCAGAACACCGCGAGGCCGGCGGCCTGCAGCACGTCCATCAGGTTCTCGTAGTCGTCCTTGCGCGCCTCGAAGGCCGCCTTGCCCAGGGGCGAGAACATGCAGGGCACGGAAGCCAGCGTGTTGGTGCCGCAGGAATGGACGTCGCGCCAGGACAGCACCTTGCGCGCGGCCAGCACCGGCGTGGTGTCGCGGGCATAGCCGTCGAGACCGAAGTGATCGGCCCGCGCCGTCTCGCCGACCACCAGCACGAAGAGCGGCGGCCGGGCTTGCGCCGCGTAGCTGGCGCCCAGCGCAGTGCCGCCGGAGATCGGGATCAGCTTGCGGCTGTGCGCGAACAGCGGCTTGAGCGCCACCGATGACGCCGAATAGAGGCTGGCCAGCGGATTGATCATGTAGCGCAGGTGGACGTTGTTGCGCATCAGTGGCGCGATCTGCCGGTTCATCGCCAGCGCGCCGCCGGCCGCCAGCGCGACGGCTGCGACGAGCAGCAGCGCATTGCGCCATGCCTGCGACAGCAGGCCCATCGGCGCCACGCGCACGCGCCACAACGCCCAGGCCGGCAACGCCGACACCAGCACGACATGGAACAGCAGGCGCCAGCCCATGAGGTCGCGTGCTTCATGGAAGTCGGTCTGCATGGCATTGGCCAGCATGCTGGGGTCCAACACCGCGCGGTAGCTCAGCATGAAGTGCTGTGCCACGGCAGCGACCACCACCACGGCGAACCACAGCGGTCTCATCCAGCGCGACCAGGCGACGAGCGCCAGCAGCGCAGCGGTGCCGCAGACGGTGAGCAGCGCCATCAGCGCGATCTGGGGCAGGTAGATGCTGGGCGCGCCGCCGATGCGGGCCAGCTCTTTCCAGAGAGGCCAGTTGGCGGCCAGCGCGAGATAGAGGCTCAGCCCGAGGACCACGCTGCGTGCGGAACGCGGCTGCGACAGCCGGGCGTCAATGCGCCGCCACGGGGACTCGGAGGCCTCCTCGGCAGGTGTTGGCGCGTTGGGGGAGTGGACGGAATTCCGGACAGTCGAGACAGGCATCCGGCGAGTCTGGAAAGCCAGCCTGAAAACTCACTGAATGCCCTGGTCAGCTTTCGTTCATCTTGGGCGTGGTGCCCGCTGCCGCCCCGCCGGAGCGCCAGGCCCGCGTCCAGTGCAGCAGCGCATCGATGGCGAAGCCCGTGGTCCAGCAGAGCCAGGCGGTCCACAGCGTGTGGCTCATGTAGTGGGCCCCGCGCAACTGCTGCGCCAGGCCCAGCAGCAGCCCGGCCGCCAGCGCACCGGCGAGCCACGCCCGCGCCGCCGACGGCGAGGCGCGCCGCAGCACGAACCAGCCGGCCACGTAGGCGAAACCCGCGGAGGCATGGCCGGCCGGGAAGCAGCCACCCGGCCCGCCGTCGCGCAGGCGCCAGGCCCAGTGCGACACGTAGTCGGCCACACCGCCGAAGGCCTTCAGGTACCAGGGACAGCTGGTCGCGCTCGCCTGCTTGACCAGCGACACCACCAGCACGCCGGCGAGCACGGTGACGGCGAGTTGGGCCCGCTCGCGCCTCTGCAACCGGCGCAGCACGCCCACCGGCCAGCGAACGGCGGCGACGAGCGCAACCAGCAGCAGCCAGCTCAGCGCTCTCGCGCCTTCATGCATCACATGCACCAGGAACCCGTTGTCGCGCAAGGGGAAGCCCGTCGACGTGCCCGCCAGTTGGGCCAGCGCGAAGTCGAGGCCGTTGGCATCCCAGAGCAGGAGCAGGAGCAGGGCCAGAACTGTCCAGGCAAGGGGCCGGGCGAAGATGGAACGGGACATAAACGCCCAAGCCTACGTCCGCCTGCTGAACGCTGGCTGAAGCGCCAGCACACTAGACTTGGTTTCCTTGGACAAGAAGGAAGGCGACGTGCGCATATTGCTGGTCGAGGACGATGCTGCGCTGGCCAGCGCGGTCTGCAGCTACCTCGAGGCCAAGGCTTTCGTGGTCGACGTGACGCCCGGACTGGCGCAGGCGCGCGCCGCGCTGGCGGCGGTGCAATACGCGGCCGTGCTGCTCGACCTGCACCTGCCCGACGGCGAAGGCCTGTCGCTGCTGCCGGACGTGCGCGCGCTGCGCGACCGCCCGATCGTGATCGTGCTCACGGCGCGCGACCAGGTCACCGACCGCATCCGCGGCCTCGACGCCGGCGCCGACGACTACCTCGTCAAGCCCTACGACCCGGCCGAGCTGCTGGCGCGGCTGCGCGCCGTCGAGCGCCGCCGCAGCAGCGCCAGCACGCCGGTGCTGAACTTCGGCACGCTGGAAATCGACCTGGCGCACGACCTGGTGCGCAAGGACGGCATGCCGGTCACGCTCACGCAGAAGGAATGGGCGCTGCTGCGCGTGATGGCGACGCGGCCCGAACGCATCCACACGCGCGACAACCTGGCCGACGCGCTGTACGGCTTCGGCGACGACGCGGACAGCAACACGCTAGAGGTCTTCATCAACCGCCTGCGCCGCAAGCTCGGGCGCAGCCACATCCAGACGCTGCGCGGCCTGGGCTACCGGCTGTCGTTCTCGCCCGAGGAAGAGGACGACGAATAAAGCTCGGTCTGCTGCAGCGGGCAGAGGAGTGGAACAGGTGGGTGCACTCTTCTTATAGCCATTCCACGTCGCCACGCATGGGCTTCGGCTCATCGGTGTGCATTGATCCTTCAAGGGACATCTGGGGCAAGCGCTGGTCCAGTAGAGACGCGTCTTGAGACCGTTCCTCTCGATCGCGCTGAACCTGTAGATGGCCCGCTCGCCCGCAGGGCACTGATACTCATCGTCCTTCGCGACATAGATGAAGTTGCTCTTGTCGAAGCGCCCCTCGGCCTTGGCGCCCGATGTCATGGGCTTCGGCACGAAGGTCGCGATGTCTGCGTCCTCGCAGGCCTTGAGCTCCGTGGCGTTGAAGTACCCGCGGTCGGCAAGAGCTTGCAGCTTGGTCTTGCCCATCGCCTCGCGCGCAGCCTTTGCCATCTTGCTGAGTTGCGCGCGGTCGTGGCCGACGTTGGTGACCTCGTGTGCCACGATCAGGTGGTGCCTGGCATCCACGGCAGTCTGGACGTTGTAGCCCACGATGCCCGTGCTCTTGCCTGACTGAAGCATCGAGCACGCATCGGGATCGGTGAGCGAGCGTTGCTCATCGGGTTCCTTCTTCAGCTGCTCCTTGGTGTCATCGAGCTGCTTCATCTGCTCGCGCAGCTTCTTGATCTTCTCCTGCATCGCTCGGTCTTGGCTTCGACCTCCGCCGGTTGCGTGCGGTCGGCCGTCTCCAGGGCGTCGAGGTAGCGCTGGATGCTCTGCTCGATCTGCTGCTGTCGCTTGTCGATCTTGCCGGGCGTGAAGTTGCGGTCGCGGCTGTTGACCGCCTTGAACTTGCTGCCGTCGATAGCCACGATGGCGTGAGAGAACAGCTTGAGCTCGCGGCACAGGCCGACGAAGCGGCGGCAGACGTTGCGAATGCCCCGGCCGTTGTCGTGACGGAAGTCGGCGATGGTCTTGAAGTCCGGCGCCAGCCGGCCGGTGAGCCACATTAGCTCGACATTGCGCTGCGCTTCGCGCTCCAGGCGGCGGCTGGACTGGATACGGTTCAGGTAGCCGTAGATGTAGAGCTTCAGCAGGACCGAGGGGTGGTACGAGGGTCGACCGGTTGCTGCCGGATCGACGCCTTCAAAACGCAGAGCATGCAGATCCAGTTCCTCGACGAAGGCATCGACAACTCGCACCGGGTTGTCTTCGCCGATATAGTCGTCAAGGCACTCTGGCAGCAGAGTGACCTGATGACGGTCCTCGCCTTCGATGAATCGCTTCATGGGCTACCTCGCTCAGACGGGTTGGCTCAATATAGGCGACGATCAATGGAGTTTCCACACACCCTCGGCCCTAAGCCGAAGTTCGATTTGCTCCGAAGCGGTCGTTCAGCTTGACGTCAGTCGCGTGAGGAAAGCCATCGTTCTGGCTTCGGCGGAGTTCAAGACAGCCGCCACGGCCTCTGTCTGGCCGAGGCACAGGGCTTGGGTCTGGACTAAACACCTGGCGTTCGCGGTCGAGCCGCTCGCGGGTGTAAGCCTGAAGCGCATTGCGCGCTTTCGGCACTACAACGTCCGCGCCGCCGGACTTTTTGAGCATAGGACGGGCGTGGGCTCTCGCGCCCGCTACTGTCGATGCTTTGCGGGCGGAGCCGCCTGGGCGCTGCTGGGCATCTGCTCGTCCGCTTTGATACATGCGGAAGCTGAAGGCGGGTTGGATCGCCTTTCGGCAAGCGCCAGTCCCTGCAGATGATCGATCCATTGCTGGCGCGTCAAAACAGGATGTGACGCGTGATCCGGTGTCGCTTGGACGAGGCGCGAATGAACTCAGTAACGCATTACAGGCATCGGTGGCTCTTCGCCCGGGTCGCCGTGGTCTCGACACTTCTGGTGCTGGGTTTGCTCAGCACGGAGGTCCTCTTTTCGACTGCGCCTGCGGCACCTTTTGAATTAGCGCCGGGTACGGATTTTCAGCGATTGCTACTCCTGATCGCGGTCTTCGTTGCTTTGGCTTCTGTCGCTGGTGCGGGCATCGCGACTGTGCTGGCCTGGGTGGCGAAATGGCAAGAACGGGAAGAAGACCCCACCTCGGCACTCGTCGGGCGATTCCGCTTAGCGGCGGAACCTGCCAATGAGCGTCTGCGAGCACTCAGGGCTGTGACGTTGGAAGAGAGCCAGTTCGACAGTCCTGACCGGTCCTGACTTCTATGCAGCGGGGTGAATCCCCGTGCTCAGGGCCCGGACTTCGCAGATGAAGAGTTCGTCACTCAAAGCTGACGCGCGTGGCGATGAGTACGCCATTCACAACCTGCGAGCCCTCGATATTGACCTTGGCGCCGTTGCGAAGGTTCGCAGCGCTGCCGTTCAGCTGCCGACATCTCCGTGTGTGGCAAAGGCTCGGTTTCGTCGCGCACCTTGGCCGTCACGGCCTTGCGGTTCAAGCCCGTGGTCACCGAAAGCTGGCTGATGTTCGGTTCCGTGCCCTTCAAGCGCCAGGCCCGCCGAGCTTCATCGATCAGGAGCTCGCGCAGCGCGAGCTCGAGATGGGAGTGCTTCAGGCCAAAGGCCAGTGCGAGCCGTACGACCGGTCGCATCACGCGCGCGCAGGCTTCGAGTACCCAGCCGATCTGCCTTCCGGCTTCGTTGCCTGCCTCGCCGGTCGGCGCGGTCATGTCTGCCTCACGCTTGGCGCTTCTCGATCCAATGCGACTGGTACCCAAAGATCCTGTTCCCGGTTGCCGTGGCGTGACTGAGCTTGTCTCTGTTGTGGGGCGTGTCCGGCACCCACAAACCGAGCTCAGGATCGCGTTCCTCATGAGAAACCTTGTCGGACCAGCGCAGCCTGATCTCGAACATCACGCGCAATGTCTTGTACGACACGATGCTTCCTTGGGCTCAAAGTGAAAGACGGCCTGTTACGTGCCAGGGACACCAACATCAGCCGGCGTCTGACAGTGGGACGCTCACGAATATAAGACAACCGCACTACTCGTGTGAATGTTTCCCACGCAGCCGCTCTGATCGGAGAAGAAAGATGTCACGGTTGGTCAATCGCCAGAAGAGGTCAGCGGCACGGCGGAATTGCTGGTCGAAGCGCATGGCGAGGCGCGAAAGCTCATCCAGCAAGGGAGTCTGCGTCAGGAAAGAGCGAGAACGCATCGATCTGGCGTTGGCAGCTCGCGCGAGGCGAGCCGTCCAGCTACGCATCGTTGATGCATTTGGAAGGCATCTGCGCGGCGCAGGGGCGGGGCCCACGTACGAAGATCTCCAGGCCTTCGCGAAGCTGGCCGTTGCAGAGCAGCGCCTTCGGCGCCGGCTTGCACCGACCAGGTCCTCCGGCAAGGAGAGCCGCCGTGAGCTCTAGCATCGTTGTGGGCGAAAGGAATCCGCCGGGCGTGGTCTACGGAAACCTGATGGACCTGGCGCTGCTGCGTACAGGCCTGGGCTCGACGGAGATCTGCGAAGCCTGCAGCACCATCAACCTCGGCTCTGCGCGATTTTGCAAGGGCTGTACGCACAAGCTCCCAGCCTTCTACGACGACGAGCGCGCCTTCGAACCCACGTTCCTGAGCGGGCGTCAACAGCCGGGTTCACTCTTGCCGACGCGAACATTGGATCTGGGCGCATTCTGGCTGGTGGTCAACTTGCTCGCGGGCATCACCGCGCTGGTGCCGATCGCATAGCGCCAGCAACAAGCTGCAAGCCATGACCGAGGCAGCCCGCCAACCTAGATCGGACCCTAGCGAGCCGGTGACGGATTCACCGACGTTGGTCGCTGCAAATGAGCCGCAGCAAGCGTTGAATTCAGCACCATCGGCGGTACCGGCACAGCCCGACTGGACAGACTGGCAGGCGCCGGGCCCGGCGATTCAGCCGCAGCATCTGACTCGCGTCTGCAGCCAGTGCCAGACCCTCAACAGGGACACGGCCCGGTATTGCCGTCATTGCGCCGCAAAGCTTCTGCCGGAGAGCGACGAACCGACGCAGACGCGGACAAATGACACGCCTGCGCCGCAAGGCTCGACCCGATCTCTGGATTCCTGGCCTCCGATGCGCGCCGAGCGCGGGAGCAAGACGCCTCGTCGGGTCTTGGGAATTCCTGTGCCTGCAGGCGTTGATGTGTCGATCGTCTGGCTGTTGATCATCCTGGCGCTGCTGCATGTCGTCTTCGTGCTCTGGTATCTCGGGCGACCCGCCAGGCAGGGACCGCCGATCTCTGGTCCGGCCTCGGTGGCCACGAAGCCGAGCGCGGCACCAGAAGGTCCGACCCCACCAATGTCGCCCCGAGCCGCTGAGCCAGCTGTCGCCATTCAGGCCGAACGCGAGCCCGCTCGGCCGGCCGATCAGATCTCCGCCGAGCCGGTTCCGGCGCCCTCGATGCAAGCGCTGAGCGACCCCCTGCCATCGACGGATGCGGAGGCCAGGACAGAATCAGCGCAGCCTCAGACTCAAGAGCCCCAGCTTGCCCCGGCGCCCACGGGTTATGTTGCCGAAAACGAGGCCACCCCACCCCAGAGGGCATCGGCTAGCGTAGCGGAGCCCATGCGTGTCGCACCGGCGCGCAGGCCCACCAAGTCCGGATCCGTCGGCCTCGCCCGGACTGATAGATCGACGAAACCGCATGAGCGCCAGAGGCTTGTCGAAGCACCCAAAGCCGAGCCAAAGGTGGCCACTGCGCCTGAGAAGGCAGGCGATCTCACGGGCAACGCAGCTCTCAGGGGCCTTGCTCCGCCGGTCGCTGCTCAGCCATCATTGGTTCCCGGTGCGCCGCCCCGCGTGAGCGAGCCGCGTTCCGGCGCGGTGCCGCGCACGCAATACCAGGCCGCGGCCCCTAGGTCGCCCGCGGCTCCCGCCCATTGCGATAGGTACAACCCCTACGGTGAGTCGCCGTGCGTGAACGCTTTCCCATCGACCCGGACGGCGCAGCCATCGCCTGCTGGTCAGCGCCCTGGTGAAACTGGAGTGCCGCCTAAGGGGAAAGGCAGCCTCAATTGGCTCTTTGCAGGTGGCGACGGGTCTGGCGGCGGTGGCGCTGGCGGCTCGGGTGGTAGCGGACCTGGTGGTGGCGCTGGCGGCGGCGGGCCTGGTGGTGGCGCCGGCGGCGGCGGGCCTGGTGGTGGCGCCGGCGGCGGAGGTGGTGGTCCGGGCGCGGGCGCAGGTGGCGGTGTACCTGGTGGCGGTGGCGGGGGTCCTGGCGGCGGTGGCGGGGGTCCTGGCGGCGGTGGCGGGGGTCCTGGCGGCGGTGGCGGGGGTCCTGGCGGCGGTGGCGGTGGTCCTGGCGGTGGTGGCGGTGGTCCTGGCGGTGGTGGCGGTGGTCCTGGCGGTGGTGGCGGTGGTCCTGGCGGTGGTGGCGGTGGTCCTGGCGGTGGTGGCGGTGGTCCTGGGAGGTGACGCAAGCCACGTTCACCGCGTCGCGGATGCACCGTGCTGGCAATGGAGGCGAACATGGCACTCGAAGGCATGCACCGCGAATTACTATGCCATCTGCAAGCGAAGCGAGCCGCACACCTGTTAATCGGTGCTTGGGAGGACGCTTGGCGCGAGGCCCTTGCAGATCCGGCCGAGGCGGTCCCTTGTCCTGAGTGCTTTCTTAAAGGGAGGACGTCAAAGCTCCATGCGCTCTCGAGCTACGGCAATCTTGGGCAAGCGCGGTGCCCGGACTGCCACACCGTTTTCATGTTCGTTAACAACTGACGTCGACTCACCATGCGCGTTAGTCCATCGGGCGCATCTGACTCCGAAGCGTCTGTCTCACTGACATCACGGCGTAGGGGGTGGGGCAGCTTTCCATGGCATCAATCGCTGCGTATATTGGGAAGCTGGTGCCGAGACACCGAAGGGAGCGGCGGGTGAATTTGTATCCTGACGAAGACATCGAAGCTTCGGGAGCGCCTTCTGACTGGACCATGACTATCGTTGCCCAGGGGGAAGGGGAAGGCTCGAGCTACTTTGCAGACATCCAACGCGCCGGCAAACATTTTTGCCGCCTCGTGATCACCGGGCCGAGGTCTGAAGAAGAGGCTCGCCGGCTCTTGGCCGTCAAAGCTCGTCTGTGGATTGATGAGTACTTGAGGCGCCCGCATACGGGGACTACAGGGTTCGGCTCCAGAGCTTGATCGCAGGTGCCACGGCCAGGATCCTTTCAATTTCGTCGAGCGAAACCTGGTGTTCGCGGCGGTCGTAGAGCCCGTTTGTTCTTGATCTCATGGTTGCGATCTGCTGCGCCATGTCGAGCTTGCCACCGTTGCGCAGGCACTAGGTGATACCGGTGGAGCGGACACTGACATGCTTCGCGCCATCAATGTTCGGGTAGGTCTCAGTGCTCTAAAGCGGCCACCGACGAACTTCCGCTTCTCTGATCGGGCCCGTTTGTCAACAGCGGGCTGTCTTTGTGTTGTGGGCATTGTGCTGGAATCGTCTCGGTGCAGGTCACGCTTCTCTACGCAGTCGGATCCGGGCCTTCCGGCACGGCGCTGCACGCATTGGTCAGACGCAGCAGAGAGCCACGCTTTTGGACGCGCTTTCATGCGCAGCAGACATTTGCGGTTCATCCGGACCATCGTCCACACCTTGACGAATCTCTTCACAACAACCATTCAGCAGGGGTTGGTCTCGCTCAGCTATTCATGCGACAGTCTCCTGAGCACCCCAGCGGAACACCGTGCCATCGACCCACATGCGATGCAGGATGATGGCGAGCTTGCGTGCGACGGCAATCACCGCGCGACGATGACCTCGCGTCTTGGCCAGCCGTATGCCCCAGGCCTTCAGCGATGACCACTGTTCGTTGCGCGTGAGCAGCGAGTGCGCCGCCACGTAGAGCGCGGAGCGAACATCGGCGTCGCCGGCGCGCGAGATGTGCCCTGGGTTGTCGCTCTCCCCAGACTGGAAGCGCCTGGGCGTGAGCCCGGAGTGCGCGGCCACGGTGCGAGAAGACGTGAACCGACCCGGGTCGTCCACGCCCGCCTTGAACGACAAGGCGGTGACGGGGCCTACACCGGGCACCGACATGAGCAGCTTGCAGACCGGATCGGCCTCACCAACGCCTTGATCGCGTTGTCGAGCTTCAGGCAGGTCTTGTAGAGCACCGTCCTGGCGTCGAGCAATGGATTTAGCGCGCACGCCAGCATCTCGTCCGCGGCGAAGGTCTGTCGCACCTGGGCGTCGAAGCTGCCATGGCCCACGCGAGGCGGCAGGCAGATCCCGAACACCCCCCGCAGCAGTCCGCGCAGCTCATTCTCCAGGTCCCGCACTTCTTCAGGATCGCCTTGAGGCTGGCCAGCAGTGCTCGCACGCGATGGCTGTGCATGCTCTTGACGCGCACATCGCTGTACCAGCCGGTGCGCAGGATCCGTGCGATGCCGCGCGCGTCGTTGCGGTCGGTCTTGTTGCGCATGGCGGCCAAGGTGTTCTTGACCTGCCTGGCTTCCATGCAGATCACCTCGAAGCCGGCGGCCTGCAAGCCGTAGGCAAGGAACGGGTCAAGGTGCCCGCTTCCAGGCCGACGGACTTCACGTCGGCGCTGAAGCTGCTCAAGCACTGAGCGATCGCCGCCGGCTGAGCTGCCGTCTTGGCTTCGCGGCACACCTCGCCATGCTCATCGACGATGCAGATCGAGACGGAGCGCAGCGACACATCGATTCCGGTGAAGTACGTCATTCGAGCTCTCCTTCGTAAAGGGACTTCGAGTCTAGAGAGACAGCTCCGCGAGGCACTGGGCCCGCCCGATCACCGATGCTTTTGGCCGACTGTAGCCCGTCAGCTACTACGTCTTTCGACCCCGAAGCTGCTGTACAGCTAGTTTTACAGCCGCCCTTGACCACCCAGAAGTTCGGGGCATCTTGGGCGGCCTGACGCCGGCGACTCATTGCCTTAGGTCTACCAGACACCTGCATCAGCGCGGGATGACCTTCGAGCATACGTGTCGACGACTCAGACGTGAATGGCATCGTCCGCGTGCCGATGTGCTGGCGAACCCTGCCAGACAGGGCCACATCGGGATGGGTGTGTTGCCGAAGCAGTACGGAAGGAACCCGGCTCACGCGGCGCAGGACTTTCGGTTCCAAGTCCTACCCATGTTCCGAAGTGTGCAACAAGTCTGCCCACACTCCCGTTTGTTTGGCGTCGATTCGTAACATCGTAGTAACGAACGCGCGCCCATCGCCTAGAGTCGATCCCAAGGTGCTTTCCGCTGCAAGCCTGTTGCAGTCCGTGCACCGAAATCCAGCAAAGCGAGGCAGCATGCAATCCCTCCGAACCGGACTCAGGATCCTTTCCGAATTCTCCCATGTCAACGGCGAGCTGACGGTCACCGAATTGGCGACCCGGCTGAACATGGCGAAAAGCCAGGTTTCACGGATGCTCTCCGCCTTTCGCGAGGAGGGGTGGGTCGTCCACAACCCCCGCACGCGCGGCTACAGCATCGGCATCTCGGCCTACGCCGCCGGGGCCCGCTTCATCAACAGCAATCAGCTCACGAGCGAAGCCCTGCCGGTGATGCGCCAGGTCGTCGACCGCTGCGGCTTCACCACGACCTTGTGCGTCGTGGACAACGCCAAGCCGCTCTACCTGCTCGGCATCGACGGCCCCATCTCGGTCGACTTCGCATCCAAGGTCGGCTCGTACTTTCCGCCGCATGCCACCGCACCCGGCAAGCTGCTGGCGGCCTTCGCCAACGAAACGGTGCGCACATCGATGCTCGACCACGAGCTCGCTTCGCTCACCGCGCGCACCATCGTCGAGACGTCGGTGCTGCGGCGCGAACTGCGCGACATCCAGCAGCGCGGCTTCGCCGTCTCTTCCGGCGAACGGGCGACCGGGATCGGCGGCATTGCGGTGCCGGTGTTCGACGGCACCCAGGCCTGTGTCGCGGCCCTGGGGGTCGCCTATCCGGAAAGCCTGGTACGCGCCGCGGAATTCGACGCCTATGCCGCCATCCTGCAGAAGGCCGCCGGCACGCTGTCGCGCCGCCTGGGCTGCGAAAGCTACCCAATCGAGATCCGAGAAGCGGGCGAGCTCCAGCGGCTCGTGGCCTCGGCGCGGCCATGACGGAGAAGCGGCCATGACGAGAGGGCAGATCCTTTTCAACGCGACCGTGGTGTCGATGAACCCGCGACGCGAGATCTTCGGTGACGGTGCGCTGGCCTGGGAAGGCGGTCGCATCGTCGCGGTGGGCCGCTCCCAGGAGGTCCTGCAGCAGCATCCGGAATTCGACCGCATCGACGGCGAGGCCGGCCTGCTGGCACCCGGATTCATCGACGCGCACAACCACAGCGCGCACTTCCTGACGAAGGGCTTGCTCGACGATGTCGCCGTCGAGGAGCGATGGAAGACGCGGCTCTACCCCTTCGAGCAGGCTGTCTCGGCAGACGAGGCCTACTGGGGCGCGTCCGGCACCTTCGCCGAGCAACTGCTGCACGGAACCACCTGCGTCGGCGATCCCGGGAGCGCCCATCCGCACGCCGTGGCGCGTGCCGCCGAGGACACGGGCATACGCCTGCTGCTGGCCGGATCCACCACCGACAGCTTCGATGCGGCAAGGCCGCTCTCGCCGGAAGGCGGCAGCGACGCGGATGCGGCGGCCGCACGCAACGAGCGCCTGTTCGACGAGCTCGACGGCGCGGCGTCCGGGCGCATCCGGGTGGCCTTCGGCCTGTGGAGCGACAGCACCGTCAGTGACGCGCTATGCAAACGCGTGCGCGACCTGGCGGAGCGTCGCCAGGCCGTCATCCACGGTCACCTGGCAACGCGCGAAGCGGACAACCTGAACTCCCTGCGCCAGCATGGCATGCGGGCAGTGCCGCGCTACCACCAATTGGGCGTGCTCGGGCCTCGCTTCACGGGGGCGCATGCAGGCGCGATCGACGACGCGGAGGTCGAGCTGCTCGCGCGCGCCGGCGCCACCATCACGCACTGCCCTTCTGCCAGCATGCTGGGCGGCTTCGGCTGCATCGCCCACGGCCGCTTTCCGGAACTGGTGGCGGCAGGCGTCAACGTTGCCCTGGGTGCTGACGCCGCCTCGATCAGCCGCTTCCTCGACATGCCACGCCTGATGTATCTCGCGGCGTGCGCGCACAAGGACGTGCGCCGGGATGCCACGGTGCTGGGCGCGCACGCGGCCATGGAGATGGCGACACTCGGCGGCGCGCAGGCGCTGGGGCTGCGCGACACCCTCGGGACGCTCGAGCCCGGCAAGCAGGCCGACTTCGTCCTGCTGCGCACGGATGGCATCGAGTGGCAGCCGCGGCCCCTCCTCAATCCGGTGGCCAATCTCGTCTATTCCAGCGGCGGGCACCGCGTGGACAGTGTGGCCGTGGCGGGCCGCCTGCTCGTGCGCCATGGCCGCCTCATGTCGCGCGACTTCAACGAGCTGATGGAACGCGCCCGCACCGCTTCGCAATCGATCGTTTCCCGCGCGGGACTGCCCGAGCAGCGCACCTGGCCCGTGCTCTGAGCGCGCTGTCCCGCACACCTCCCACACCCTCACCACAGGAGTCACTCGCATGAGTTACCGACTGGGGATAGACATCGGTGGAACCTTCACCGATTTCTCTCTCATGAACGAAAGCACGGGCCAGACGCTGATCGCCAAGGTCCCGTCCACGCCCTCGCACCCGAGCAAGGCAGTCCTCCAGGGCCTGGCCCAGTTCTCCGAGCGCCATGCCGTGCCGCCGTCGGCCGTGGGCTACTTCGTCCACGGCACCACTATCGGCGTGAACACGCTGCTGGAGCGCAAGGGTGCGCGCACCGGGCTGCTGATCACGCGCGGTTTCCGCGACATCCTGTCGCTGGGCCGCTCCCGGCTGCCGGACATCTTCGACCTGCTGGTCGAGAAGCCCGCGCCGCTGATACCCCGCCAGCTTGTGCGCACGATCGACGAACGCATGAGCTACCACGGCGAGGTGCTGCGTCCGCTGGACACCGAGCAGGTGCTTGCCGCCGTCGCGGAACTGGTCGGGCAGGGCGTCGAAGCGCTCGCCATCACCTTTCTCCACTCGTACATGCATCCCGCGCACGAGCGCGCTGCGAAGGAGGCGATCGCGAAAGCCTATCCGGACCTCTTCGTCTGCGTGTCCTCGGACATCTGGCCGCAGATCCGGGAATACGAGCGCACGCTCATCAGCAGCATCAACGCCTTCATCGGCAAGAAGATGAGCAGCTACTTCACCGCGCTTCAGGCGGAGGTGGGCCGCACTGGCCTGTCGAGTACGCTGCTGTCGACAAAGTCGAACGGCGGCGTGATGACGGCACGCTCGGCACAGGAGTCTCCGGTGGAAACGCTCTCCTCCGGCCCGGCGTCGGGGGCGATCGGCGCGCGCTTCGTCGCGCGGCTGTCCGGCTTCACGCGACTCATCCCGCTGGACATGGGCGGCACCAGCACCGAGGTCGCGGTGATTGACGAGGAGCTGCGCTACGCGAATGTCTGCCACATCGGCGACTTCGACATCAGCTTGCCGGCGGTGGACCTGTCCTCCATCGGGGCCGGCGGCGGCTCCATCGCATGGACGGATGCCGCGGGCATTCTCAAGGTTGGCCCCGAGAGTGCCGGCTCCGAGCCCGGGCCCGCCTGCTACGCACGCGGCGGGACGCGCCCGACCATCACCGATGCCTATGTGACCATGGGGATCGTTGACCCGGAACGGTTTCTCGGCGGTGAACTGAAGCTCAGGCCCGACCTGGCGCGGCGTGCCATCGGGGGCGTCGCGCAGGCGCTCGGCATGGAACACGAGGCCTGTGCCGAGGCGATCCTGCGCGTGGCGACCTCGAACATGTACTCGCAACTTGTGCCGCTGATGGCGCGCAAGGGCGTCGACGTGTCGGAGTTCGCCTTGCTCTGCTATGGCGGGGCGGGCGCCACGCACGGCTTCCTGCTGGCGCGTGAAGTGGGCATCCAGACCGTCCTGGTGCCGCCGTCCCCCGGCACGCTGTGCGCGCTGGGCTCGCTCGTGGCCGACGTGAAGAGCGACTTCATCCGCACGGTGCAGGTGATGCTGGACCCGCAGCGCCCCGGCGAAGCTATCGACCGGCTGGCTACTACCTTCGAGGAACTCGAGCGGCAGGCGCTGGGCTGGCTCGCGCGCGAGCGCATCAGCGTGGCAGATAAGCACATCCTGCGCAACGCCGATATCCGCTATGCGGGGCAGTCCTTCGACGTGAGCGTCGACCTGGGCTCGATCGACCTCGGAGCGGCGGACGCCGCGTCCGCACTGCTTGCCGCGTTCAAGGCCGCCTACGCGGCCATCTACGGCGACGCCGATCATGGCTCGGCCATCGAGGTCGTCAACCTGCGCACAACCGCGGTGGGCGTCACGCCCAAGCCGAGCATGCGGACGGTGCGCGACACAGCGCTGCCGTCCGACCTTCGGGAGCCGCCTGTGCGGGCTCGACGCCGGATCTTCATCGACGGCGCCCACCACGACGCCGCCGTGCTCGACCGCAGCGCGCTGACCTGGGGCCACGAGTTCAACGGCCCCGCGGTTGTGGAGCAGTACGACACGACCACCTTCGTGCCCCCCGGCTTCGCATGCCGGGTGGACGGCTACGGAATGATCATCGGAGAGCTTCGTTCATGAACCAGTTGCAAGACCCTCAGCGTGGGCCGGCCGCCCGGCCCCTGCGCACGGACTCGGTGTTTGTCGAGATCCTGAACAACCGCCTCAACGGCATCGTCAGCGAGATGGGACACGTCATCCATAAGGCCTCGTTCACACCCTTCATCAAGGAGGCCTGGGACTTCGGCGAGGCACTCGTCTCGGTCAACGGCGAGATCTTCAGCTACCCGCGCGACATCGGCGTCGCCTTCATGGTCGCGGCGATGATGGAAGACGCCATTGCCGCCTTCGACCACTACGAGCCGGGCGACGTGATCATGGCGAATGATCCGTCGACGACAGGTGGGCTGTGCACGCACCTGCCGGACATCCACCTGCTGAAGCCCTACTTCCACGACGGCGAGCTGGTCTGCTTCACCTGGACCTTCATCCACTCGTCGGACGTGGGCGGCATCGTGCCCGGCAGCATCGCGCTCGCCGCGAGCGACATCTACCA
Organism: Variovorax sp. RA8; assembly: GCF_901827175.1. Taxonomy (NCBI): domain Bacteria; kingdom Pseudomonadati; phylum Pseudomonadota; class Betaproteobacteria; order Burkholderiales; family Comamonadaceae; genus Variovorax; species Variovorax sp. RA8. The sequence goes on from NZ_LR594663.1 coordinate 328,216, forward strand.
GGAAGGAATTCGGGTGCCAGCCGTGAAGCTCTGCCGGGCCGGCCAGCTGAACACCGAGGTGATGGATACCTTCCTCGCCAATTGCCGCATCCCGTATCACAACCGCGGAGACATCCAGGCGATGCTGTCGGCGATGCAGGCCGCGGAGAAGCGGCTGGACGGCACGATCGACAAGTACGGCCTCGCGGCCTTCCGCGACGGCATCGACGACCTGCTCGACTACGGCGAGGAACGCTCCCGGCAGGTGCTGCGCAAGCTGCCGCGCGGCCGCTACGAGATGACCGACTACCTCGAGCTCGACGGCGACAGCCTGCCGCCTGCGCGCATGAAGCTCGCGATCGAGGTCGAGGAGGACGGCCTGCACCTGGACTTCACCGGCTCCGACGCGCAGCTGCCCTTCGCGCTCAACTTGCCGACCTTCGGCAAGAACCACCATTTCATCAATGCCGGGGTGTTCAACTTCATCTACGCGGTGGACGGGTCGATCCCGATCAACCGCGGCGTGCTGCGGCCCCTGCGCGTGACCATTCCACCCGGCTCGCTGCTCAACCCGGAACCTACCGCGGCCATCGGTGTGCGCTTCGCCACCGTGGTGCGCGTGATGGAAATGGTGTTCGGCGCACTCTCCCAGGCCACCGACGGCAGCCGGCCAGCGCCGCGCGAGATCGCCGGCCGCATTCCTGCCGCAGGTGCCGGCATGCTGGGCGTCGCCCTGCTCTCGCTGGTCGATGCCGCATCAGGCGAACTCAAGGTCAACGTGCTGCAGCCGCTGTGGGGCGGCTCGGGCGCCAGGCCGGTGAAGGACGGCATCGACGGCGCCGACTTCGCAGCCGGCTATCTTCGCAACATCCCGGCCGAGACGAGCGAGGCCGAGATGCCGGTGCTGGTCGAACGCTACCAGCTCAGCGACAGCCCGCCGGCGCCTGGCCAATGGCGCGGTGGGCTCGGCATCGACATGCAGTTCCAGGTCTTCACCCCCAACGCCGTGCTCACGGCACGCGGACTGGAGCGCTACGAGTTCCGGCCATGGGGCCGCAAGGGCGGCCGTGCCGGCACGCTGGGCCAGACGACCCTCAATCCCGGCAGCAACGGCGCGCGCCAGCTTGGCAAGATCGCGAGCCGCCTGGACTTGCAGCCGCACGATGTGGTGCGCATCGTGACGCCGAACGGCGGCGGCTATGGCGATCCGCTGGAACGCGATCCGCAGCGGGTGCTGCGCGACGTGCTCGACGGGTTCCTGGACATAACTACGGCGCGCGAGGACTACGGCGTGTGCATCGCAGACCAGGAGGTCAATGCCAGTGCAACGGCGGCACTCCGGCGCAGCCGGCGAACGGATGACGAGCCCGAGGAGTTCGACTTCGGCGCCGAGCGCCTGGACTTCGAGGCCCGCTTTCCGGCCGCATGGCAGGACGAGCTCGAGCGCGAACTGCGCACCGTGCCTGCATCGTTGCGTCAATACTGGAAAGGCCGGGTCTGGCAGCGCCTGCGAAACGTGCCCCGCGCGGAGCACGCGGGCCTCGGCACGATGAAGGAACTGCTGGCCGAGCTGCGCTCCGAGCTCGGACGGCGCACGATGGGCTGAGGCGGGCTTCATGGACCAGCCTGCATCGGCCGCCGCCCTGCACGCACGGCATGCGGTCGACCCCGTGCTTCTGACCCAGGCGCTCGTGCGCTTGAACTCGGTCAATCCGCCCGGACGCGAGGACGCCTGCGCCCGACTCGTGGGTGAACTGCTCGGCGGGGCCGGCTTCTCGCTGCGCTACGAAAGTCTGTCCGCGGGCCGAACGAGCCTGGTGGCCACGCTGCGCGCCGCGGAGGCCGGCCAGCCCTGCCTGGCCTTCACCGGCCATCTCGACACGGTGCCCCTGGGCACGGCGCAATGGAACGTCGACCCTTTCGCTGCGGAGATCCACGGCGACCGGCTCCATGGCCGCGGCGCCTCGGACATGAAGAGCGGGGTGGCGGCCGCGGTCGCGGCGGCCCTGCGCTGCGCTTCGTGGCTGGGCGACACGGCGGGCGTGGCGTTGATCCTCACGGCTGGCGAGGAAACCGGCTGCGACGGGGCGCGCCACCTCGTGCAGGCCGGTGCGCTCCCGCAGCGTGTCGGTGCTCTGGTGGTGGGCGAACCCACGTCGAACAGACCACGGCTCGGCCACAAGGGCGCGCTCTGGTTCCATGCCTGCTCGCATGGCCGCACTGCCCACGCCTCGATGCCTGAACTGGGCGACAACGCCATCTGCAAGATGGCTCGGCTGGTGCTCGAGCTGCAGGACCTCGACCTGAGCCAGGGCAGCGCCGAAGGGCGGCCCACCCTGAGCGTGGGAACGATCGAGGGCGGCATCAACATCAACTCCGTGCCCGATCGCGCAACGATCGGCATCGACATCCGGACCCCGCCGGGCATGGCGCATGAGGCGTTGGCGTCATCGCTGACAAGGCACTTGCACGGACGCGCCACCCTTCGCAGGCTGCTCGACGCACCCGGCGTGTCCACGGAGCGGCAGCATCCCTGGGTGCAAGAGGTCATGAACCTCGCCGGCCCGGGCAACGGCGGCACGGCAACCGAAGCGCTGCTGGTGCCTTACTTCACCGACGCCTCCGTGCTCAAGGCGGCCCTGGGTAATGTGCCCACGGTGATCCTCGGCCCCGGCGAACCGCAGATGGCCCACCAGACCGACGAGTACGTGCATGTGTCCCGGGTCCGCGAGGCCGCCGAGATCTACGAAGCGCTGATCCGTCGGTGGTGCGGCCGCGCGCAGCAAGCCAGCAATTTCCAAAATTGACTCAGGAGAAATCATGTCCGACGTGAATTCCCGGCGCCGCCTCCTTCTGGGATCGGCCTCGCTCTTTGCACTGTCCGCCTTGTCGTCGCCCGCTAAGTCGCAGCAGGATTCCCGGGCGATCCGGTTCATCATGCCGTATGCCGCCGGCTCGGGAACAGACACGGCCTTCCGGCCGTATATCGAGAGCTTCGCGCGCCATCTCGGGACGCCGGTGTTCATCGACAACCGTGGCGGCGCCAACGGGCTGATCGGCATGGATGCCGCCGCCAAATCGCGCCCGGACGGGCTGACGATGACGCTGGGCACCGCCTCCACCCTGGTGATCAACCGGTTCCTCTACACGCGCCTGCCCTATGACCCGGTGCGCGACTTCGAACTGGTTGGCACCATGCTCGGCACCGCCAACCTGCTGACGGCACGCAAGGAGCTGGAGGTGAACAGCGTCGCGGACCTGGTGGCGCATGCCCGCCGAAATCCGGGGCGGCTCAAGGTCGCGTCAGGGGGGGTCGGAACGACCGGCCACCTGTCGGCGGCGCTGTTCGACGCGATGGCAGGAACGAGCATGGTGCATGTGCCTTACAAGAGCGGCGCCGATGCCTTCAAGGACATGGTGAATGGCGACGTCGACCTGCTGTTCGAGAACGTCGCACTCTCCTCGACCCTGGCCAAGGGCGGGCGGGTCAAATTGCTGGCAGTCACGAGCAAAGAGCGCGTCGCGGTCCTTCCGGACGTGCCCACGCTGGACGAGTCAGGTCTCAAAGGCTACGAGATCCTCGCCTGGGCCGGCTTCGTCGTCCCGAAAGGAACGCCGGCGGAGGTCGTGCAGCGCATGAACCAGGCCATGCGCCAAGCCGTTGCAGACGCGGACGTCCGCAAGGCCACGGAGAGCTTCGCCCTGATCGCCATGCCCGGCTCGCCGCAGCAGTTCCGGCAGTTGATCGAGACGGAGACGCCGAAGTGGGCCGATCTCGTGAAGCGGACCGGCGCTAAGCTGGATTAAAGCCACGCCCGCGAACTGCACCTTCGCGATCGGAAACGGAATGCAGCGGGAAACGGAAGTCCAGTGTTGGCTGAGTTCAGTCCTGACCCCAGCGATGCTGAGGTAGCAAAGACGAACGGCATTTTGAACACTTCTTTGCAAAGAAGAGGATGCCGGTGCTACCCCTCACGCTGCTGGACGGATGGGCGCCACACTTTGGGCATCGATAGAGCAGCGCAACGTACAAGAAGAGGGAAAGCAAGCATGTTGCCGCCGCCGCGGCATAGACCAGCTGGACGTCGAATCAGACTTGGGCAAGAGGTAGATGAAGCCGAAAAACCCTAATCCAGGCAGCAAGGCTATCCAAAGGCCCAGAGCATGCCTTCGTGCGAATCGCTCGGGCACCTCGTCATCTGAAACACTTGGATCGGTCAACCAGCCGACTTTGGCTGCGACCATCTGAGCCACGGCCCTGTTCGCATCTCAGGGGGCGCCGATTTGCTTTCGCCCCTCTCCCCGCGGTTTAGACACCGCTGCGAACTCCTGCGAAATGGCCGTGGTTTGCTAAATATACTAACGGCAGCACTTCCTGCCTCCGAAGGGTACCCCATTCACTCGGTTTTACCAAACCTAGCCCCAGCAAGCAAAACAACCCCGCTGCCGTTAGTACATTTTCTATGCCGTCGCTTTCTCTTTTCGAAGAACCGCCAGCCGCCATCCATCGCCTCGCATTCAAGCGATGGCTGCAGCAACAGCGCACAGCTGGATTCCTGCGCCAGCCCTCGTCCATCCAGGTCTACCGGGACATGTGGGGCAGTTTCGAGAGCTGGTGTCTGGGCCAGTCCCCGGCGGTGACATTGACCTCACTCGATGGACGGGACCTGTCGGCGTTCCAGGCCGCTCGCTTCGGCATGAAAAGCGCCGACCTGTCGCTCTCTCCGCGCCATGCGCTACGCCTGCTGCGTCTGATCGATCGCGTGCTGCGCCACCATGCCGCCGAGACCGGCGCTGCGGTCAACACGGCCGCGAGCGACTGGATCGACGCCCACCCGGAGATCCGCTACGCGGAAGCCGCGCATGCCGATCCCTTGCCGGAATTCCTGTCCGTGGCAGAGGCCAGGCACCTGATCACCTTCCTGTCGCATGCGCGACCGCGCCAGGGCGCCTCGGAGGCCCGGCGCAACAGCCACGCCGCCTTCACCTGGCAGCAGCTGCGCAACCGCAGCGCCGTCGCGCTGCAGCTGGGCGCCGGACTCACCCCGGGGGACGTGCGGCTGCTGCGCCTCGATGCGCCCACCGTGCGCGGCGGCCGCCTGCGCGAGCGACCGTGGAAGGTGGCTGTGCCTGGCAACGGCAACTCGCCCGCTCGCGAGACGCCGGTCGCACCATGGGCCGGCGAATTGCTGCACCACTGGCTGCAGGTGCGCGCCGACGCCGGCATCGCCGGCGAATTCCTGTTTCCGTCCACCCGCAGCGGCAAGCCGTGGAGCAAGCAGTCGCAGTACAACGCCGCGCGCGAGGTCCTCGTGGAAGCAGGCCTGGATAGCACCGAAGGAGGCTCCTTTCGCCTGCGGCACACGTTCGCTCTGCGACAGCTGCGCCGGGGCTCGTCCCCCGCAGACGTCGCAAGGTGGCTCGGCGTCGAGATCGAAGCGATGACGAAGTACGAGCGCGTGCTGACGGCACCGGTGGACGTGATCTAGCCGAGCCGGCAACCGCTGCCTTGCAGAGACGCCGCAGCGGCCTTCTGACCGGCAGCGCTCCTAGTCCTCCGATGCCCAGCAGACCGGCCGCAGCTCCATCAGCGGCAGCAGGCGGCACGTGCCATCGCCGAACCGGACCTCCCCGACGTCACTGTCGCGCGCCTTGAGCCGCAGCGATCCGCGCCGACCGGCGTGCTCGACGATGAGCACGGTGCGCCCGCCGCTCGAGACCCTGGCAGGCCCGCTGCCACGCTGCATCCGAGCCTCGCCTGCACGTGCGGACGCGGCGCTGCGGCCCAGCAGCTCGTCGAGCGCGGCACGGCGCAACGCACCACCGCCGGAAAGCAGTGCTTCCACATCGTCCGGCCGCGAACGGGCCACAGCCACCAGGCGGTACAGCACCCGCATGTCCCCGCCTATTCTTCCCTCCTCGATCGCCCGCCGAAGCGACGCCGGCGCCTCGACCAGGCTCGCCGCCTCGGTGACGAAGGAGCGCGACTTGCCCAGGCGCCGGGCGATCTCCGCACGCGCATGCCCCTCGGCCTCCCGTTCCGCGATGAACGCCGCCAGATCCAACGGCGACATGTCCTCGCGGTGCAGGTTCTCCGCCGCCTGCGCGAACGGATCGAGACGTTCATCGAGGAAGGCCGGTATCGCACCCAGCCCTGCCAGGCGCGCCGCACGCACCCGGCGCTCCCCGCGGTTGACGATGAACCGCCCTTCTCGCTTCGTGTCCAGCCTCAGCGACACGGGCTCGAGCACGCCATGCTGGCGAATCGATTCGGCAAGTTCCTCGATGCTGCGCCCCCGCAGCCGGCGGCGCGGCTGCAAGGGATCGAAGTCGATCCGATGCAATGCCACCTGCATCGGCGAGCCCCCGTTCGCGGCTGACGCGCCTTCCGCCAGCAGGTCCGCCGCCCTGAACTGCGAGAGCGCACTCAGGTCCAGCTCGGGGCCAGGGGTCATGCGAGGGGCTCCGCTCGCCGCGGGATCGCATCCGGGGCGACCACGCGTTGGTGGAGCAGCTCGAACGCAGCCATCACCTCCAGGCTCGCCTCGCGCGCTGCAGTCCTCGGCAGGCGCCAGACGGGCACGCCCGAGGCGAGCGCCTCGGGAATCGCTGATCGCGTCGAGATGCGTGCCGGGATGACGAACTCCGCGAAGCCCAGCGCAAGATGCTGGAGCGCGGCCTTCTGCCGCTGCGAATGGGCATTGAAGCGGTTCAGAAGAATGCCCCCCAGCCGAAGCCGAGGGTTGTAGCGTTTGCGAACACCGAAGATGGTCTTGAGCATGTCCGCCATTCCGTCGATGCTGTACGCCTCCAGCTCAATCGGGCAGGCGACCGCGTCTGCGCCGATCAACGCCGCACTCATGCGCAGGCCCAATGCGGGAGGGGTGTCCACCACCACCGCATCGAAGCGCTGCACCGCCTCCAGCAGACAGCCGCGGAATGCAGGAATCACCTTGTCGGGTGGCCCAAGCTCGATCTCAGCCAGGTGCCTGCTGCCGGGCACCAGCACGATCCGCTGAGCGTCCTCCGTCGCGCCTGGGACTTGCGGCGCACGCGCCTGCGGGTGGAACAACTGGGCTGACTCGATGCCGGTCGCGAACCTCGCGAGCGACTTGGAACTGTTGGCCTGGGCATCGAGGTCGATCACGCACACGGACTGCTGCTGCAGGTCCGCCAGCCAGTAGGCGTAGAGGACCGCCAGCGTCGACTTCCCGACGCCGCCCTTGTGGTTGCCGAAGACGATCACCTTGCCCATCCACTGCTCCTTGCCCGCAGCACCAGAGATATCACCACGATCCTGCCCGGTGCATGCCCGCAGGGTGCAATGGCTTTGCCGCGGTGCGCGCCGAGGTGCTATGTAACCGCAGGTCCACCATCCGGCCGACCGCTTCGCGACCTGATGCAGGGTATCCCGGCGAATCGCGGGCGCCACTGTCAGGACTGACAGGCCAGCTCGATTGACCGCCGCCGCCGCCGAGGACGACAGTGCAAGCCATGTCAGCAAGCCGCCTCCATCGAAACACGCTCGGGCAAGGCAGCCGCAGCCCGGGCGTGTGGCTGGCGTGGTTGCTCGGCACCTGCGTCGCCGCGGCCGGACCCACCCAAGCGCAGGAGCCCCTGCGCAGGGTGGTCGCCCGGTCCGAGCAGCTGGCCCGAGACAACGACCGGATCCTGATCCTGCGCCAGGAGCTGGCAAGGTCACAAGCCCGGCTCCAGACACTCGCACGTCGCGAAACCGAGCGCTCGGCCGTCGCGCACGAGGATCTCGTCGACGACGTCGAGGAGCAGCGCCGACGAACCCTCGAAGATATCGCAGGACTCAGGCGCGAGCTGGCGTCGGCCTCGCGGGCCGCCGAACCGGCCCGGCGCCCCCGGCCTGCTGCACCGAACGTGCCCGCGCCCGCACCGGCCTGGTGGGACGTGTACGGCAGAGCTCCAAGCCCCGCCCCGTCTGCGCCGCTTCGCGCCGGCCTCGCGCCGGAGACGGCGCAGCCTGTTTCAGGTCAAGTGGAGTAGCTCCATGCACGTACGTACTCGTATCGATCTTCACGCAGGGGGCGGCGCGAAGCGCCTGCAATCCTTCCACTTCTGCGATTGCAGCAGCCAAGCCCGGACCCGGCCGCGCCACGCCTGGCACCGACGCGCCTGCCCTGACCGCGCCGGAGCGGTCCGGAGGCCGGTGCAATGGTCCCGCGGCCGCGAGCGCTGCAGGCTGTGGCTGGTCGCAGCGTCCGCCGCGCTCCTGCCAGCCCTTGCGGCAGCGGGAAGCCCGTTCGCCACCGGGGCCAACGCCACCCAGCAGCAGCTCGTGGCCATTCTCACGCCCATCGCGGCGGTCGCCGTGATGGTCTCGGGCGCAATGGCCTGGTTCGGGCGACTGAGCTGGTGGTGGATGGTGGCGGTCGTGATCGGTACCGTTCTGGTCTTCGGCGGCCCGCAGATCGTGTCCTGGATCCGGGGCCTGTTCGGCGTTTGAGAGGCACGCAGATGAACCGCAACCAGGGCATCGTCGCCGACCCGCTCTTCGTCGGGATGACCCGGCCTTCGATGGTCTGGGGCGTCACGTACCCGGCCATGATGTTCAACATCGTCATCACCACCGAGTCGTTCATCGTCACGAAGAACCTCGCTTGGGTGCTGGCCTTCGTGCCGATTCACGGGCTGCTCCACCTGGTGTGCCTTTACGAGCCTCGCTTCTTCGATCTGCTGCGGCTCTGGGGTCGCACGCGGCTGCCCGCCTTGCTCGGCGGCAACCTTCGGCACTGGGGCGCCAGCTCGTACAGCCCGTTGGCGCTGGACTTGCCTGACGCCAGGGGACGCCGGCGCGTGCGGACGGCGCGCGTGCGGACGGCGCCCGTGGCGGTGATCTGAGACGAGAGGACGCCATGCAGCTGCTCTCCCGCGCCGAGAAGACGCTGCGCCGCGAGGTCGGCGCCGCCGCCATGATCCCGCTCACCGTGCACGTGGACCAGCACGTGGCCCGCACGCGCGCTGGCGACTACGTGCAGACCCTGCGGCTGGCCGGCGCGAGCTTCGAAAGCGCAGACGACGAGGACATCAACAGCTGGCACGAGCGCCTGAACGTCCTGCTGCGCAACATCGCGTCGCCCAACCTGGCACTTTGGACCCACGTGATCCGGCGCCGGGAGACCGGCTACCCCGCCGGCCGCACCATCCCCGGTTTCGCCGATGAAATCGAGCAGCGCTACCGCCGCAAGATGGCCGGCGAGCGGCTGATGGTCAACGAGCTGTACCTGTCGATCGTCTTTCGCCCACAGCCCACCCCGATCGGCAACGCCGCACTGCGCCTGCTCAGGCGCACGGACCCGGAAGGTGCGCAGACCGAGCTGCGCGATTCCCTCGATGCCTGCACCAAATTGCGCCAGGAGCTGCTCGCCGCGCTGGAGCGCTACGACCCCGAGGCACTGGGCGTCTACCGGCTGGAGGGAAAAGCCCTGCTCTTTTCCTCCCTGCTGGAATTTCATGGCCTGCTGGTCAACGGCGAATGGCAGCGCATGCCGCTGCCGCGCTCGCCCCTGAACGAGGTCCTGGCCACCAGCCGCCCCTTCTTCGGCCAAGAAGCGATGGAGTACCGCACCGGCACCCAGACGCGCATCGGTGCATTCCTCGGCATCAAGGAGTACCCGACGCCCACGGCGCCGGGCATGTTCGGCGCGCTCCTCACCGCGCCCTTTCCTTTCGTGCTGACCCAGAGCTTCACCTTCCTGGCCAAGAGCACGGCCACCGACATGATGAGCCGGCAGCACCACAGGATGGCGGCCGCCGGAGATCTGGCGGTGTCCCAGGCCGCGGAGCTCGAGGACGCGCTGGACGACCTGATGAGCAACCGCTTCGTGGTCGGTGATCACCATTTCAGCCTTCAGGTGCTCGACGATGCCGGCGAGGCCGTTGCCGAGGTTGAAGGCCGGCGCCGCTTGAAGCAGCTCAACGACCACGTGGCACGCGCGCGCTACCTACTGGGCGACACCGGGATGGTGGTGGCGCGCGAGGACCTGGCGCTGGAGGCGGCCTTCTGGGCGCAGCTGCCGGGGAATTTTGGCTACCGCAGCCGCAAGGCCCCCATCACCAGTCGCAACTTCGCGGCCATGTCCCCCTTCCACAATTTCCCGACGGGGCGGGCGGCGGGCAACTACTGGGGCAAGGCCCTGACGATGTTCATCACGCGCGCGGGCTCGCCCTACTACTTCTCGCTGCACGCGAGCGATCCACGCAGCCCGGACGGAGGCAGCCGCCGGGACGTCGGGCACATCACCGGTGTTGGGCCCGTCGGCACCGGCAAGACAACCCTCCTGGGCTTCTGCATGCTGGCCATCTGCAACCGGATGGACGCGACCCAGGTCATCTTCGACAAGGACGAAGGGCTGCACATCCTGGTGCGCGCGCTGGGCGGCCGGTACCTCCCTCTCAAGAACGGGATTCCCACCGGCTGCAACCCCCTGCAGCTCGACGAGTCGATCGCCGACAACGTCGAGTTCATGCGGCACTGGCTGAGGCGCCTGGTGATGCGCACGCCGGGCGACACCCTGACCGTGCGCCAGGAAGACGACCTCGAACAGGCACTGCGCGGCACCCTGAAGCTCGATCTGTCCTTCAGGCGCTTGTCGCGCCTCGCCGCCTTTCTGGACATCACGGACCCCGAAGGAATGTACGCGCGCCTTCGTAAATGGTGCGCGTCGGAGCGCGGCGACTACGCCTGGGTCTTCGACAACGACCACGACGAAGTGGCACCCCTGCTTGCCCACCACTCCCTGGTCGGCTTCGATGTCACGGACTTCCTGGACAACGAGGTGGTCCGCGCACCACTCACCATGTACCTCTTCCACCTGGTCAACCGGATGGTGGATGGCCGCCCCCTGGTGTGCTGGATGGACGAGTTTGCCAAGCTCCTGAGTGACCCCGCCTTCGCGAAGTTCGCCAGGAACGGACTGGAGACCTGGCGCAAGAAGAACGCCAACATCGCCACGTTCACCCAGAGCACCAGCCACGTGCTCGATTCCGGCATCGCGCGGGCGATCGTCGAGCAGACGCCGACGAAGATCCTGTTCCCGAATCCGGAGGCGGACTACGACGAGTACACCCAGGGCTTCAGCCTGACGGAGCGCGAGTTCGCGCTCATCAAGCAGGAACTCGAGCCCGGCTCGCGCCAGTTCCTGATCAAGCAGAACCATGTGAGCGTGGTGGCGCAACTCGATCTCCAAGGTTTCGATGACGCCTTGCATGTCATCTCGGGGCGCACCAGCAACGTCCGCCTCATGCGCTATCTCATCGAAACGCATGGGCCGCATCCCGATCAATGGCTGAGCCCCTTCCGGGCGGCCCTGGCCGGTCGCTCGCCAAGTTCAACTCTGCCCCAGGAGGTCTCCCATGCGTAGGCGCCTTCTCGCCTTCTTCCTAGCCACGGCGGCCTTCCTGGCGCCGCTGCACGCAAACGCCGGCATCCCGGTGATCGACATCACGGCCGTCGCGAATCTCATGCAGCAGGTCATGTACTGGCAGCAGCAGATCTCGGCGATGCAGAGGCAGTACGACCAGCTCAGGCAGTCGAAGGACCAGCTGGCTCTGACCTATGGCGCCATGACGGGGACCCGCGGCATGGAGCAGCTGCTCCCGACCTCGGACCAGGCGCGCAACTACCTGCCACCGAGCTACGGCGAACTGATGAACACGCTCAACGGCTCATCGGCGAGCTACACCGGGCTGGCCAGCCACGTGCAATCGATCATGAAGGCCAACAGTGTCCTCTCAGGCAGCCAGCTGGAGGCCCTGACCCCGGAGATGCGCCAGATCGTCCAGCAAGGCCGGCAGTCCTCGGCCATGCTGAACGGATTGACCCAGAGCGCGTATCAGAACACCAGCCAGCGCTTCTCGGCGCTGCAGCAGCTGATCAGCCGTATTGCCACGGCCCACGATCCCAAGGCGATCCAGGATCTGCAGGCAAGGATCCAGGCCGAGCAGAACATGCTCACCAATGAGCAGACGAAGCTGCAGAGCCTTTATCAGATGGCGCAAGCCGAGGAAGCTGCCCAGCAGCAGCGCTTCCGAGAGCGCGCTATCACTGACGTTGGTAGCGTTCGATCCATGTCAGCTGTGAGCTACTAGAACGCTGAAGAGAACAAGATGATCAGAAGCCCGTGGACACTTTTTGCGCTGGGCGTCATCGTCGCCGTCTCGGGTGGAGGTGCTTACTACTACGTCACTCATGCCGCGATCCACCAAAAAATGCCGTCGAGCGCGGCCGATTCTCTTCCCGTAGAGCCCTTCGCTCTGCAGGACGATGACGTAAGCCGTAAGACCTTGGAGAGCATTGGTAGCGTCAGGAAGCTGAAGCCCGTTCCGCTTCAGCCTGCTCCGCAGCGGTAGGCGAAATGGGGGGCGCATGGGCTTCTTCGAGCAGTTCTTCACCTGGCTAAACGGGCAGTTAGCCACTTATGTGAGTGCGAATGCGTCACGGGTGGCATCTTCACTCGAGCCGGCAGCGGTAACGCTCGCAACCATTTACGTGATGATTTGGGGCTATCTCTCGCTTACTGGTCGGATCCAAGAACCCATCTGGGAGTGCGCTGCCCCCGGAAATTCGTAGAGCTTAGGTCTAGAGTCCGATCAACCCGAAATGGAGATCGGACCGATGAAGAAGCGATACACCGAGGAACAGATCATTGGCTTCCTGCGTGAGGCCGATGCGGGCATGCCGGTCAAGGAGCTGTGCAGGAAGCATGGCTTCAGCGAGCCGAGCTACTACGCCTGGAAGGCTAAGTTCGGTGGCATGAACGTCTCGGACGCGCAGCGCCTGAAGTCGCTGGAGGCAGAGAACACTAAGCTGAAGAAGCTGCTGGCCAACTCGATGCTCGAGATCGACGCCATGCGCGAGGTGCTCAAGGGAAAGTGAAGGCCGTGGCGGCGCGGCGCGAGGTCGTGCGGCAGTTTCGGGGTCTGGGCCTGAGCGAACGCCGGGCCCTCAGGCTGGTGGGCATGAGTGCCAGCACGCTGCGCTACGAACCCCGCGACGACGGCAATGCGGCCTTGCGCGAGCGCCTGAAGGAGCTCGCGGGGCAGCACCGCCGCCACGGCTACCGCATGCTGCACAGCCGGCTGCAAATCGACGGTTGGGCCATCAACGTGAAGCGCACCTACCGGATCTATCGCGAAGAGGGCTTGATGGTGCGAAAGCGGCGGCGCAAGAAGCTGCCGGTGCCAGAGCGCCAGCCACTGGTACGCCCGACACAACCCAACGAGGTGTGGAGCATGGACTTTGTGTTTGATGAGCTGGCCAATGGCCGGCGGGTAAAGACGCTGACGGTGGTGGACGACTGTTCCAAGGAGTCGGTGCAGATCGTTGCCGACACATCGATCCCCGCGCTGTACGTGACGCGCGTGCTAGACCAGGCCAAGGCCGAGCGGGGCTTGCCCAAGGTGATCCGCACCGACAACGGCCCGGAGTTCGCCGGACGCACGATGCAGACCTGGGCGGCGAAGAACGGCGTGGAGCTGCGCTTCATCCAGCCCGGCAAGCCGGTGCAGAACGCCTACATCGAGAGCTTCAACAGCCGCTTCCGCGACGAGTGCCTGTCGCAGCACTGGTTTGCCAGCTTGAGCCACATGCGCAGCGTCATCGACAACTGGCGCGAGGACTACAACCATCGCCGGCCGCACAGTACCCTGGGGTACGTGCCGCCGGCCGTGTTCGCCGCGCGTTGCTGCCAGCTCGCTGGCAGCAACGCGCAAACAGTCGCATCAACTACGATGCAAACCCCTGGACTCTAGATCGAAGTGCTACGAATGCCGGGGGCAGCGCAGGAGGGCGTGAAGCGCATCCTTGTGCTCGGCATCGTGCTCGGCCTAGGCCTACGGCTCTGGACATACAACGATGTAGCCGTTGACACCTTCACCCGTGGGCCTGACCAGCTCGCTGCTGCCGTTCTCGGATCGCCTAAAACAATATCGATGGTGGACCAGATCTGGATCGACGGGAACTTGGTCGCAGAGCAGTTGCTGAGCAAGGGGAGCGTCCTCAATGCGAACTTTGCCTACTATCTTGCAGGCTTCCTCGTCTACCTTCTAGTTGGCCTCACCGTTGTGCTGACAGCTTTCCTGTTAGCTCTGTCCAAGGTCGCCCTCGCCTTGATCCTGGCTTTGGGGCCGATGTTTATCGTGCTCCTATTGTTCGACGCCACCAAGCGCTTCTTCGAGGCGTGGGTAGCACAGCTCGCGAACTACGCCCTCGTGACCATCGTCGCAACTCTGGCGGCAGCCCTCCTGCTAAGCGTTCTCCGCTCGTATACAAACAATGCTGTGTCGCTCGGCGGCGCGATCACCATTGCCGAAGGTGCCAGAGTTTGCATCGCCTCGGCACTAGTCTTTCTAGTAATGCGGCAAGTGATGTCGATCGCGGCAGGATTGGCAAGTGGGATAGCGCTGAGCTCGTTCAATGCAGTCAGCCGCCTCCTGAATTGGGCGACGAGTGGTGCCAAGCGCACCAGCTATGAGTTCAGCCGCGGCGTGCTCGACGGCCTGCGGCGAGAGCCCGGCGGTCGCTGGGATTCCTTCCGCCGCCTGGCGGGCAATCGCGTCGGCGCAGGCATGGCCTCTATTGGCCAGATCGGCCCGCCACGCCGCGGCGGCGCCGTGCTCCCAAGGGAGCACGTCACGTCGAACCACTCGCGCAATCTGTAGCAGCGGAGCGCCCGAATGAAGCCCTCGTCCACGCTTTTCCTGCTGTCCCTCCTCTTGGCGGCGTGCGGCACCCGCCCGCCCAAGCCGCCGGAGTGCGAAGGGCCCCTCACACCGATCAACGCCCCGGCCGGTGCTTTCAACTCAGGAGCGGCCCATGCGCCGGGACGCGGCTCTTGAGAACTACCTGCTCGAGGCCCAGAGCTGGGAGCTTGATCGCGCGCGTCGCGCAGAGCGATCGGCCAAGGTCGCCTGGATCGTCGCCGCGGTGGCAGCTGTGATCGCAGTGCTCGCAGTCGCCGCCGTCAGTGGCCTCACGCCGCTGAAGCAGCCCGTTCCATTTCTCATCCGCGTCGACAGCAGCAGCGGGATCGTGGACATCGTGCCCACCTATGAGGGCACCACCGACATCGAGCAGGTGGTGACGCGCAACTTGCTGCAGAACTACGTGATCGCGCGCGAACGCTATTTCTACGGCACTGCCGAAGCTGACTATGAGCTGGTCGCTTCCCAGAACTCACCGCGCCTCAACCAGGAGTGGGCGGCCCTGTGGGCCACCAACAATCCTGCTTCACCCCTGAACGTCTACAAGGACGGCACGTCCATCCGAACGCAGGTGCGCTCGGTCACCTTCCTCAAGCTGGATAGTGGCAAGGACAGCCTGGCCCAGGTGCGCTTCACCCGCTCGACGCGGCCCGGCGGCACCGGCGAAGATCAGGCGAGCCACTGGGTCTGCACGATCGAGTTTGCCTATGTGCAGCCATCGAAGGATGACAAGATGCGTTCGCTCAATCCGCTGGGCTTTCGCATCGTCGAGTACCGCCGCGAGCCCGAGGTCGCCCCCTCAGGCCCCGCGGCACGCAGCCAGGATGCGCGATGAACGGCAAAGGCGCACGCGGCACGTTTCCGTTCGCCCTCGGACTGGCGGCAGGCCTGGCGCTCACAGCGCCGTTCGTCCCCGCGGCGACCGTGCCGCCGGCCGGCAAGGTCGACGCGCGCGTGCGCGTGGTCGCCTACAACGCAGACGACGTCATCACGTTGCAAGGCTACGTGGGTTATCAGATCCATCTGCAGTTCGCCGAAGGCGAGGAGTTCGTCAACCTGGGTTCGGGGGACAACGGCGCCTTCGATGTCGGCGCCGAGCGCAACCATTTCTTCATCAAGCCCAAGGAGGTGCGCGCCTCCACCAACCTCACGGTCCTTACCACTCGACGGGCCTACCACTTCGACTATGTTATCTCTGCCCACCCCCCCGCCGGGGCTGCAGCCAGGCGCATGGTTTACTCGGTGCGCTTCAGCTACCCGGAGGACGAGGCCCTAGCCGCCGCAGCAGACCACGAGCGCAGACAAGCAGATGCGCGCATGAGCCGGGCGGCCGCCGACCGACTCCGCAACACCGATTACTGGTTCTGCGGCAGCGAGTCGCTCAAGCCCATGAGCGCGTACGACGACGGGGTGCACACCCGACTGCGCTTCCAGGCGCGCTCCGAGTTCCCGGCCATGTTTGTCCAGAACGATGATGGGTCCGAATCGCTGCTGAACTTCAACGTTGACGACGACGAAGTTGTCATCCACCGCGTGGCGCGCCGCCTCGTGCTGCGCCGAGGCAAGTTGGTCGGCTGCGTCGTCAACCAGTCCTTTGCCGGCGGGGGCGCACGAACCCCGGCCCGCACCAACGCGCCAGGCGTGCGGCGCATCACCACGAGAGACGAGCCGTGACCCGGCAGGATCGAAGGCGCAGCCGCTTCCAGGCGCATCGGCCAGAGGATGACGCTCCACCTGATATCGATCCGGACACCGGAGAGGTACTGTTCGGAGAAGGCGCCGGGGGCGGGGGAAATGAGGCATCGCGAACGCCCGCAGAGCGCACGACGATCCAGGGCGAGCGCACCATCCCGTCAGTCAATCGCGAGCGCTCAATCCAGTCACGCATCAGCGGCGGCCTGGCACTGGCGGCGATCATCCTATTGGGCGCCGGCTTCCTGTTCTGGTACTACAACACGCAGTACGCCAAGACCCGCCATGCCGAGGAAGCCTCAAGGAAGGCCGCCGCGGCACGCGCCGGTGGCGAGATGAAAGTGCCGCCGCTCGGCCGCATCGGGCCGCCGAGGGCGCCGATGGAGCCACAGCCGGACTCCACGAACCCCACGCCACCCTCACCTCCCGGCCCAGTGAGCACCGCGAATGGCGGTCCGCCTCAGAAGACGCCCGAGCAGATCGCGCTGGAGCGCCAGCTCGGCGTTCCCGTGCTTCGCCGCGCGCAGACGGCGCAGACGGCGCAGCCGGCAGGCGCCTCAACACCGCACGGGTTCCCGGAGTCGCCCATGTTGTCCGCGGGCGTTCCAGGCATGGCGCAGCTGATGGGCGCGTTGCAAGCGCCGGCGACGACCTCTGGTGCCGCGGCTGGCGGCAATCTCGCCGCCAGTCTCCGTCCCACCCCCACCCCGGCGGTCGCCGCCCAGACCCTGCCCACGCGGCGCATGCTGTTGCCCAAGGGTGCCTTCATCGACTGCACTCTGGAAACCGCCATCGATTCCACCTATGAGGGCATGACCACCTGCATCGGCGCGAGCGACATCTATGGCGCCGATGGCAAAGTGGTGTTGCTGGAGCGCGGCACCAAGTACGTGGGCGAACAGCGCGGGACGCCGCGGCAGGGGCAAGGTCGAGTCTTCGTCGTGTGGAACGAGGCCCGCACGCCCGCCGGCGTCGTGGTCCAGCTGGCGTCTCCCGGCACCGACGAACTGGGGCGCAACGGCCTCCAGGGCTATGTCGACACCCACTTCTGGGATCGTTTCGGTGCGGCGGTCCTGATCTCGGTGATCGACGGAACGATGCAGGCCATCGCCGCCCACCAGCAAAGCGGTACCAATGTTGGCAGCGGCGGCGGCGTGGTGCTCGGCCCGCAGGGCAGCCGCGAGGTGATCACGGAGGTGCTGCGCAGCACCGTCTCGATCCCACCCACCATCATCAAGAACCAGGGCGAGCGCATCCAGATCCTGGTGGCGCGCGACGTGGATTTCAGGAGCGTCTATGCGCTTCGAACCGACGCCACCCCTTGACCGCGAGCGCGGCCCCGCGACGGGCGGCGGACAGCGGGCGAACCGACCCGCGCCTGAGGCTGCGTCTGCACAACCGCCCTCGTCCCTTGCCCTGTTTCTGGGTCCGCTCGGCCGGCTGCTGGACGATCCCGAGGTCACCGAGATCTGCATCAATGAGCCCTGAGTGGCCTTCGTGGAGCGGCAGTCCGGTTGGGTGCGCGAGCAACTGCCCTTCGCCAGCTTCGACTGGTGCATGTCCATCGCCAAGCTGGTGGCGAACTTCACGCGCCAGCGCATCTCGGCGAACGAGCCCCTCCTGTCCGCCACCCTGCCTGGCGGTGAACGCATCCAGGTCGTGCTGCCGCCTGCCACCCTGGACCGGACCGTCTCGATCACGATCCGGCGTCCGTCCAGCGCCCTGTGGACCCTCGAGGATCTGGAGAGCCTGCGCATCTTCGAGGCCACCCGAAGCCTTCCCGCGACCCGCGCGCGGCAAAGCGACATGGAACCCCTGTCGCCGCAAGACCGGGAACTCACGGATCTTCTTGCGCGCAGACAGTTCGTCTCCTTCCTGCGCCGCGCGGTCCAGCTGCGCAAGAACATCCTGCTCTCGGGCGCCACGGGCTCCGGCAAGACCACCGTCAGCAAGGCGCTGATCCTCGAGGTTCCTTGCGAGGACCGTCTCATCACCATCGAGGACGTGATGGAGCTGTCGCTGCGCAACCAGCCCAATCACGTGCGGCTCTTCTACTCGCAAGGCGCCCAGGGGCAGGCCGAGGTCACCCCGGGCCAGCTGCTGGCCAGCGCCAAACGGCAGCGCCCTGACCGGGTGTTCGTGTCCGAGCTGCGCACGGGTGAAGAGGTCTACGACTACCTGGTGTCCGTGAACACCGGCCATCCGGGCTCCATCACCAGCGTCCACGCAGACAGCGCGGAGATGGCCTTTGTGGCGCTGGCCCAGCTGATGAAGCGCAGTCTGGCCGGCCAGGGCATGAGCACGCGCGAAGGCGTTGAGCTGGCCCAGCTGAGCGTGGACATCGTCGTGCAGTGCGCGAGAGATCGCCAGGATGACCGGCAGCGGCGCATCGTGCAGGAGATCTGGTATGACCCGGACACCAAGCTCCGACAGCTGGCCTAGCCTGTTCCAGATCGCAGTCGCGCTGCTGGCAGCGGCGGTGGTAGGCCTGTACGTCGCCGGCTACGCCTTCCTGATGGCCATGAAGCTTCCACCGCAACATGCAACGCTGCTGACCATTCATCAGTACTGGAAGGCATACGGCAAGCGGCCCGACGTTCGCCGCACGCTCATCGCGACGACGGCCGGCTCCCAGGGGATTCTGGTGGGGCTGGTGGGCTTCGCGATGTTGCCCCGGCGCCGCCCGCTGCATGGGAATGCTCGCCTCGCCACCCGCCACGAGATCGAGCAAGCGGGCCTGCGCAACGAGAACGGCATCATCCTTGGCCGTCTGGGCAGCCGCTACCTGGTCCTGCCCGGCCAGCAGGGTGTCGAGCTCGAGGCCCCGCCGCGCAGCGGCAAGGGCGTCGGCGTCGTCATCCCGAACCTGCTGAACTGGTCCGGCTCTGCGATCGTCAGCGACATCAAGGGCGAGAACTTCATGCGCACGGCGGGTTTCCGCCAAGCCCATGGGCAGGAAGTACATCTGTTCGATCCCCTGTCCGAGCACGAGCGCTCGGCCCGCTGGAACCCCCTCGGCTACGTGTCCGAGCTGCCCTACCGCTGCATCGACGACCTGCAGCGCATCGCCACGATGCTCTTTCCCGACCCCTTGGCCGGCGACCCCTTCTGGACCTCGTCGGCGCGCTCGCTGTTCCTGGGCATCGCGCTCTACCTCTTCGAGACAGAGGGCGCGACGCGCACCCTGGGCGAGGTGCTTCGCCAGGGCATGGCGAGCGACGCCGAAGGCTTCCAGAAGCACTGGAAGCGCGTGATCGACGCCTGCGAGCGCGCCGGCTATCCATTATCGCAGGAGGCGGTGCAGAGCCTCTACGACGTCATCGACCTTGCCCCGACCACCGCCTCCAGCATCCGCAAGACTTTCACCAGCCGCCTGGACCTCTGGCTCAACCCGATGATCGATGCCGCGACCTCCGCCAACGACTTCGACCTGCGCGAGTTGCGCAAGCGCCCGATCTCCGTTTACGTCCAGATCAACCCGGACAACATCGCCAGGCTGCAGCCGCTGCTGAATCTGTTCTTCCAGCAGGCGATCGGCCTGCAGACGCGCGAGCTGCCAGAGAACAACCCGCTGCTTCGCCACCAGGTGCTCCTGATGCTGGACGAGTTCCCGGCCCTGGGGCGCATTCCGGTGATCGCCGAATCGACGGCCTTCCTGCCCGGCTACAACGTGCGCACCGTCGTCATCGTCCAGTCCCACTCGCAGCTGGTCGAAAAGTACGGCGTCGAGGGCGCCAGGTCGATCCGCAAGATGCTGGCCGCGCGCATTGTCTTTCCGCCCAAGGAATACGACGATGCAGAAGCCATTTCCCGCGAGCTGGGCACCTGCACCGTGCATCAGAAGAGCGTGAGTCGCCCCATGTGGGGTGGCGCCGGCAAGGGGCCGACAGTGAGCATCAGCGAGCAGCCGCGCCGCCTCTTGCTGCCGCAGGAGGTGAAGGAGCTCGGCCCCGATCGCATGCTCCTGTTCTACGAAGGCCTGCGCCCCGTGATGGCGCACCGCATCTGCTACTTCCGGGACCGGTTCTTCGCCAAACGCGAAATGCCGCCGCCACGGGTGCCAAAGCTGGAGGTGAACAGGTCCAGGCGTGCCATCGCGCCCGCTCGCGCGGTGACGTCTGGGGGCCGCAAGGACGCCAGGGGCATGAATTCCGGATCCATCACCGAGGCCACGCCGAAAGGCGGCGGCTGCGCGCTGACGAAGGAGGGCAGCACGTTGAGCGGCGATGTTCTGAACGAAGACCTGAAACTGGACGACTTCTCGTTCGACTTCGGCGACGTGGAAATTCCCACCGAGAAGCTCAGCGACGACGACCTGAAGCGCCGCGCCGACGAGTTCATGGCGCGACTCCTGGACTGAAGCCGCATCGAGTCGCTCCAAAGCCTCATGAACGTAGCCGAAAGGACCCGCCCGTGTCCACAGACCCGCATCTCGAAGCCCCTGACAGCGCATTTGCAGGCGCGGCCCGCGGGGCCTTCGCCGGTACCGTACGTGGTGACACTCCGCCCGCGACCCACCGCCGGCTCAATGTGCCGGACGCCATCGAACGCCGCTACCTGCACGTGGATGACAGATACTTCTTCGCGGACCGGACTCTCGCGTTCATTGACGACGGCGACCGCATCCGCGTTCGAACCGAGAACCGCGAGGTTCTGCACAGCGTCGTGGCGATTTCGGAAGCGCGCGGCTGGCGGGCGATCGAGCTCAAGGGCACCGCGTCCTTCCGCCAGGGCATGTGGCGCGAAGCGGCGTTGCGCGGCATCGCGGCCCGAGGCTACGAGCCGACCGAGGCTGAAATCCTCCAGGTGCGGCGCACGTTGAAGAAGCGGCACCCATCCCACGAGATGGGACAGGGTTCGAGTCCGCAAGCGGCATCGGCGCACAGCGAGGCACCGACCGCAACCGCCGAGGCCGGCAGCAATGCCGGTGGGCATCCCCCGGGTGCAGCGCCAAACGGTCGATCGCTGCGCGAAGGCCCTAGACCGCCCGTCAGAGGCATGCTCGTGGCAGCGGCCGCGGCGCCGTACCAGTTTGATCCGGCGCAACGCATGTCCTTCTATGTGACGGTTCGCACGGAAGTCGGCGAGCGCAGCGTCTGGGGTGCGGACCTCGAGCGCGCGCTCGCCGAATCGGCCTCGCGGCCGGGCATCGGCGACCAGGTGGTGCTGACGCAGCACGGCAGCCATTCGGTCCATCTGCGCGTGCCCGCCCGCAATTCGGATGGCGACCTGGTCGGCGAGAAGAAGATCGTTGGGCAACGCGCCCGATGGAGCATCGAGACCCCGGACCACCTCCGCGCGCTGGAACACCGCGCCGAGCTCGTGCGCACCGGTGAGTTCCTGTCGGATGCGGCCCTGGCCCAGCAGCCGGAACTGGTTACGGCAGCGGGGTGCGTCCAGCTCGCCGAGCAGTACGCCCGGCGTGTCACCGCCGACAAGGCCTCCCAGCAGCGCCTGGTGCAGCTGATTCGCGAGCGCATGGCCGATGCGCTCGCGCAAGGGCACTCGATCCACCTCCCGGATCGCCGCATGCACCCCGCGCCCATGCAGGTGCGCCAGCGAACCGTTCGAGCCCGAGAGGAGTTGAGCCATGAGCGCTTCTAGCCATCGTTGGGGACCAGGGCTGCGCTCCACGGCTCTGGCAGCAAGCCCCACGCTCGCGCTGACGACACCTCGCGCCGGTTCAGTACTGACGGGAAGACCATGCAGACCGGCAGCAACTACCACACGTCGTCGGCCGCGCAGCGCAACGCCGAGAACGTGCTGGCCGTGCGCAACGCACAGGCGCTTGCCTCACGGTAAGGGGCCGAGTGGCGACGGCTATGGAACGGGGGCGCCGAGTTGCCGCCCGCGTTCAGAATCATGAGAGTTCCCGGTGCTCGCATCGCCAAGGCTCGAGGGCTCCGGCCGCCTGTCCCGAGGAAATGCCAGGCGTCGACGAAGGCCTGGGCGATCTCGAACGGCTCGCTCGAAGCGCTCAAATGGATTGGCCTGGTACTCATGGCGGGCGACCACGTCAACAAGTACATGTTTCACGAGGCCGCCCCTGCAGCCTACGCGCTCGGACGCATGGTGATGCCGCTCTTTGGCTTCGCGCTCATGGCCAATCTGGCTCGACCCGGCGCACTTGAGGCCGGGGTCCACGTGCGCGTCATGCTGCGCCTGGCGATCTTTGCGCTGCTGGCCACCCCTGCCTTCGTCCATCTGGTGGGTGTGTGGCCCTTGAACATCCTGGCGACCCTCCTCCTTGCGACGCTGATTGTCTGGCTGCTTGAACGCGGCGGCACAGCCAACCGCTGCACTGCATTCATCGCTTTTCTCCTCGGTGGGGCGATGGTGGAGTTCTGGTGGCCGGCGCTCCTCTGCTGCTTGGGTGCCTGGGCGTTCCTGCGCAGGCCCAGCGGGCTTCGGCTGCTGGCGTGGGCGCTGGCGATGGCATCGCTGGCCCTCATCAACCGCAACTTCGCAACGCTGGCCGCCCTGCCCTTGATTTGGTGCGCGAGCCGGGTAGACATGCCGCTGCCGCGCAAGCGCTGGGTCTTCTACGTCTTCTACCCGGCCCACCTCTCGCTGATCGCACTCGTGCGGCAGCTGATCTGAACGGCCTCACTGACGCAAGCGAACAGACAGCCGGCAACGAACCTCCGCAGCGCGCCTCCGGCACCAGCCAGGAGGGATCGTTCCTGCCGGTGCGACACAGGGGGCTCGTACAACTCGCGCTCGACACGGACAGCCTGAGCCTTCGCATGCGCATCGACGGCGCCTTCGCGGGAGAAGCCATGCAGATGGTCCACGCTCGGGCCATGGAGCTGTCGGATGTGGTCGACCGACGCTGTTCCTCTCCGTGGCCCCTTACCGGTCCAGCCCCCGACTTCTGCCCTGCTCTATCCAGCGCTCAGCCAATCGCTGCGCATCGGTCTGCACGGCCGGTATACGCGCAACGAAGCGGTCGACCAGTGCAGCCAGTTCGCCTTCGCCCTGCATACGAAGCGCATCCGCAGTCGCGTGCCAGTCCGCCTCCACGGCCCGCCGCGTGCTCTGCATTGCCTCCTGGCCGGCATCCAAGGCGCCCCGCCCCGACCACAGGACCCGGAGTACGCCATCGAGCTTCGCGCGCATGAAGATCGAGCTCCTGGACGGTTGACGCCTGGCCCGTTCTTCAACCGGCAACTGCCCGAACGCCCGAAGTGCGCGCAGCCGATGATGGATCGCATCCCGGTACGGCTTGCGGATCTGTCCTCGTACCTGCCTCGGCGTCGCATTGGCCGCCACGCCCTGCTCGCGCATCAGCGCGGCGAACTGTTCGCGCCATTGCCGCAAGGTCGCCTTGCGGATGTACAGGCGCCTGCCAGGCTCGAACTCATGCTCGCACTTGACCACCAGGTGCACGTGCGGGTGTGCCTGGTCGGTGTGCAGCACCATGGCATAGCGGTGCTGCAGCGCGAAGTTCTCGCGAGCGAAGACGCGCGCCGCAGCCAGCACCCCCTCGGCAGGCGTGCCCGCCGGCATCGACAGGACGATGTTGTGGACGAGCTTCGCACGGGTGTCCTTCCGGCCCTCGGCCGGCTTGGGCTTGTAGTGGCTTCTGCAAAGATCCAGCTGCCAGTCTGCCGTGATCTCCTTGGCGGCGCCCCGGCCCTGCACCGACAGCCCCTCGTCGGTTTCCACCGGCAGCTTGCCGTGCCGGCCGATGTAGCGCAGGTGCGCTTCGACGCCACCAACATCCCGCCCACCGCCGGAGACCTTCACCATCACCTCGGGCGTGCGGCCTACCGTGCGCTGGATCTGCGCGATCTGCTCGGCGCCGAGGTGCAGGTTGCCAGGCGGGCCCCGGCGGCCATAGCTCACGATGTCCAGCGCCAGGTCGCGCGATCCGTCCGCCGACGCGCACGTGCGTCGCCCGACCCCCACCGTCTGCTTAGGCATGGCCGATCTCGCCGCCAGTCTCCCAACTGACCAGGTTCCGGCGCACGACCGCGGCCGTGGCTTCGCGCGCCGCCTCGATCTCGCGCCTGGCAGCCGAGATCGCATCGCGCAGTTCGTACGCCAGCGGATCCGCCAGCATGTTCGGCATGCCGAACCTTTGAAGCTGCCGCCCGAGCGCAGCCAGTTGCGCGCCAGTCGCCTTGAGCAGATCCAACTCGTTCGGCGGCAGCACCGCTGAGCTTCGAACATGGTTGTGAACCAGCATGGCCAGGTAGCTGCCGGTCTTCATCCCGCGGGCGCAGGCCCGCTCTGCCGCGAGCATTCGATCGCCATGGCGAAGCCGCAGCGTGACGCGATCCTCCCGAACACCATCGATGGTCGACATTCGGTCGAGCCGTTGCCCGCCCGCTTGTTGCACCGGGGCGTCGTTGGCCTGCAGCACTTCATCAATCAGTTTGGCGAGCAGGCCCGACTCGCTGAGCTGATGGTGCGCGGCCAGGGCGGCAATCCGGGCCCGCTTGTCGGTCGATACCCGGGTCCCAATCACGCTCGATCGAGAGGTCTTGGTCATCGCTACGCAGTGGCTGTTAACAAGGTCTGACGGCAGTCTATCCTGCCCTCAATGCCGCACAAGGCCTGAGCTGTTCGGCATGCCGACAGCTTCGATTCCCATCACACCCAAGGTACAAGCTAGGTGTACTTCCTCACCTTCGCGCGAGCTCGTCGAGGGGGCAAACGATGACAGCAGCCGCTGGCCTGCGAGACAGAGTTCCACCATCAACATCGACAGGCCTGCGACAACTTCAACGCTCGCTCTGGATGTCGATCGCCTCTTCGTCATTCCTGCGGGAAGCGGACATCGTCCGCACTCCGTGGCGGCTGGCCGCAGCGCCAGCTTCATGCAGTGATTTCACGGGGAGCTCCTATGGCAAACAGACAAGTTCGCTCGGCTCCATCGTGGGTTGCACGCCCGTCCACAGCTATCCAGACCTTGCACGGGCAGTCCACCCGCTGCATGAACCCGCCCCGGGGAAAGTCCAGGACGGCATTCCTTCCCGTCGTGCCGGGATCGCCGGTGCTGTCCGTCAGGCAACAGCGCGACGTGGATAGCGTGTTCGCAAACCGGACAAGGACGGCGAGCCGCACTTTCTATCACTGCTTGAAGGCTTGGGTGTGCTGCACCAGTCCACGCCTGCATTTGCCAGGAAACATCGGGATCCTTTTTCGAGGACTCGGACTTCCCCATCCGGCGCGGCAAAAAGTCCCTTGGCAGAGGTGAGCCCCAGCTCGAACACCGTCAGGTATTTCTGAGCCAGTTCGGCGCGAGCGTAATGCCAGGGGTCGCCAGGCGCGTTCATTGGTTTGAATCTTCCTCATCTCGTTTGAGGAGTATCAAGACTGATGAAACCAAGTGAAACCCGGGTGCCCAAGCCCGGCGTTGCGCGCTGCGCCCCACCCATTTTTCAGCCACCGACCTCCCTGTGCCAGAAACGCACGCCGCCACCGCACCCCTGCCCGCAAGCGAACCAGGCGCCGACGCAAGCGGAGCCGACGAACGACGGCTGCGTCCTTCTCTCCCAATGCCTGCGCGCACGCGCTCCATGAGCTGCCGGCTGGCCTCTGATGAAGGCCTCGAAGCTGGGCGCGGCAACGTGCACTCTTCGACTCCGACGGGTCGATTCCACCACCTCCGATGTCTGGGCGCGGAACCCGCATTGAAGCCTTGGAAATTCGCGGCCCGACTACATGAAGATCACGACGCCTTCGGCTGACCAACAGAGATCCCATCTTCCGATGGAAGCAGCGGCCCGTCCAGCAAGGGCATCTTACGGGCAAGGATGTACTCGAATGCCTCGCCCGCGTGCCGTGCAGCCGTGAAGATCGCGGTGCGATCGCTTCTCAACACCTGCAGCCAGCTGTCTAGATAGGCGGCGTGTCCCTCGATGGTGGCATCGACCAGGCCGCAGTGTCCCATCACGAACGCCGAGCCCAGCTCAGCCACCAGTTCCTCGAAGGCATAGGCGTGGTCGCCGAACCGTTTGCCGAACTGTCGATGCAGCCGGCTCGGGTGTCCGCTCCAGTGGACCAGTTCGTGCAGCAAGGTGGCGCAGTACGCCTGCCCGCTGGTGAAGCGCCGCGGCCACGGCAGCCGGATCTCGTCCAGTTCGGGCAGGTACATCGCCTGTTCGAAGCCATGCCGGATGGTCGCATTGCAGCCACCCAGCAGGCGCAACGCACCTTCCACGGGGCCCCGCGGCGACTTCACCGGATCGCCGCACAGGTCGATGACCTCGGGCGGCAGCCCATCGATCTGCGCAACGTTGAAGACCCAGAACGGCATGCACAGCAAAACATCGCCTCGCGACACCTCTTGCGCCCTGCCCTCCTCTTCCCCGTCATGAACGCTTGCGTCGTCCTCTGCATCTTCACCCCTGCGCGCTTTGCGCTCGAAGTGCGCGCACATCACACCGCGCTCTCCCTTGCGCACCTGCGCGCCAAGGCTCGATGCTTGCTTGTAGGTCAGCCAGACGTTCGATGCATAGCCCTGCTCGATCGCGGCTTCCCACAGCAGCAGGACGTTGACCCCGCGGTACGGCGAACCGGTCTTGCCATTGCGCGGCATGCCGCGCGAGGCCGCCCGCGTCCAGCGCTCGCGGAACACGTTGCCACCCTTCTCCAGCATCGCGATGATCCGGCCGGTGATCACCTGCCGCACGTCGATGCGTGCGCCAGTCCGGACAACAGATCCCTGGTCTTCAGCTATGCCTGCTTTTGGTGAGTCCTCGGGGGGTACGGGGGGAACGCCCGTGGCTGTTTGCTGGTCTGCATCGCGCAGCCGGGACAATGAGGTTGTAGGCATGGCTGGGCCTTTCTGCGGCGCGTGCCGCGGTGGTTGAACATCTGCTTTCGGAGCCGCCTCGACGCATGAAGAGCGAGCGCAAAAGGGCCGATGTCCAGGGACCGCCCGGAGGCCGCAGCCGAGCACAGCGAGGACCGGGCGAGGACGGTGGCGCAGCCCTTGCCCTGGACATCGGCTCGTGCGAGCTATGCGTCGGCCAAGAGGCGGCTTCGAAGGCGCAACCGCCGCGGCGCGCGACGCCGGTACAGGCCATCCATACCCCGTCCGCGCTCTCCAACGGCCAGCAGGCCGTGCCCTCCCCTGGCGCGCACGCGCCCAAGCTCCAGGAGAGCGATTTCCGCGAGGTAGCCAGTGGCCGCGCTCCAGAGGCCACTCCGATCAAGCCTCGAAGCCGCTCATGCGGCGCAGCAAGCAGAAAGAATGGCGCAGCCAGTGCCGCTATATCACGCAGCGTTGTGCGAGCGACGTCGCGCGGCTTGCGGTGATGACCAAATCACCGAGCTCGCGCTCAGAATCGTCGCAGCGCTGCTAGACGCCAATCCGCCAAGAGCATCGGTGATCGGGCAGGCCCAGCAGCCCGCGGAGTTGTCTTTCTAGACTCGTAGTCCCCTTACGAAGGAGAGCTCGAATGAGAGCAGCGACGATGTCCAACATGGGCTCGCTGCAGGGGCGAGCGGATGTGGCAGGATGCCGCCAACACCAGACCTTCGCCAATGACCTTGCATCAAGCAGTTGCGAGGCCAGGTTCTCAAGATCCGAGCGCCACGCGTCGCCCGAGGCCTCTCCGCGCTCCCGCATAAGCGAAGATCGCACCCGAGAACTGGGCGAAGGCCGACCCGGCCAGTGGCGCGGATCGCCTTTTCAAGGCCTGGCTTGCTTGATAGCCTGTCGGCTGGTGGCCTCATTGGGTTGAAGGCCAAGATGGGGCAGCTTCGCCGAGGTTAGAAATTCTGTGGTGGGAAAAGATGAAATCAATCGTGCATCTCGCGCTCGGCGTTCTGCTGCTTTCTACTGTGGCGTTCAACGCAGGCGCAACGGGGACGAACAAGCTTTGCAACGGACGACAGACGGACATCGTCTTTGCTGTAATCCACGAGAATCCGGACGATGCGGGTTCGAGATGCGATGTTCAGGGATCGCGATGTTCCGTGACGCTCCAAGGCTGGTACACCATGAGGCCGGGAGCCTGCATGGATGTGGACGTGGGAAATCAATGGGAGTCTTATCTGTCGATCTTCGTCAAGGATACGGCGGCCGGCCAGTACAGGCCAGAAACCTTCCCAGTCAACGACAGGTTCTACAAGGACCGGAGCGAGAAGAACTCCGGCGTCGTTGACGCCACTGCATGCATGCCTGTCGGGGCGTTCAAGAAAAAGCTGCCTGGAGCCCTCGCGCGCATGCTGAATTCGGCACTCGCATGCGATCCCGGCGAGGCGCTGTATCCGGTCAACTACGTCATGCGCGGCGCACCGCAAACCCACGTCGTGGTCACGTTGAACTAAATGGGCTGCATAGGCGGTGTCGCCGCGGCCGGTCCTTCGCCCCAAACGGCCTACGTCTCAGAGTTCGGCTGAACGCCAGAGGGCAGAATGCGGGCCAGGACCGGACACTCCGAGGTAGGGCCTGTTGGGGATGCATGGCGACGACAGAAGTCCGACGCCTCGTGCCCTGCCAAATTTTGCCAAACCGCACAAGCTTGCGGCATGAGCACCATGAACGTGTCCTTGCCAGACGCGATGAAGTCGTTCGTAGATGATCAGGTGGTCGAACGCGGCTATAGCACGAGCAGCGAACATGTACGCGAGCTCATCCGTAAGGACCAGCAGAGGCTGGAACTGCGCGGTCTGCGCCTTCGAGGAGGCCACTCGGCGCCCGCCGCCGAGGCGGACAAGGCCTACTTCGATGGTCTGCGTGAGAGGGTGCGAGCCGCGGCAAAAAGGAAGACCTGGCCGACAGCAAACGGTGAAGGCCAAAGCGGTCGTCCCGCGAGGGCAGGCAAACCGAGACATTGAAGACGCTGTCGCCTACGACCTGGGAGAGGGTGCGCAGAGTGCCGCCCTTAGCTTCATCGACGAACTCGAAGAAGCCTATGTCCACATCAGAAGGTGCCCCGGCACGGGGGTTCCACGCGCTACGCACACGAGCTCAACTTGCCAGGGCTGCGCTCTTGGCCACTGGCTCGCTTCCCACACATGGTCTTCTGCTTCGAGCAGACAGACCGCATCGACGTTTGGCGCGTCCTCCACGGCAGGCGGGATAGACCTGCATGGATGCAAGCGTCCGAAATCGACTCCTGACCAGCCTTGCAGGCGGTCGGCAGCGATCGGCCAACGAATCACAAGACAGGCAGGCCGCTGCGGCAAGCGGTTGAGCTTCGGACATATCCCCTTTGTCTGATGCGCCATGCCCGCCAGCGCGTCAGGATGCGCCTCGGGGAGTTTGGACGCGGGATGGACGTCCCTCATGGGACAACACCCATCGACGAACGTGAGGAGCGACCATGGTTCAGGACCGCTTGGCTGCTGCGCAGCGGGGTGTTGCGCTTGCCGAAGTCATCGAGACTGCGCCCGTCGTGCGCGCAAGCGCGAAACGGGCTGCGCGCGCCGCAAGCCCTGTGGGGCGTGCTGGCGGGCCGGCGGCAGCGGGCGCCCGGCGAGCGCCGTCGAAGGATGCGGCAAGCGCCTTCACCGGCCCATTCCTCTCGCCCTCCTCCTTGACGAAGGCCGAGCGGTTGAAGCTTGTCGATGGCATCGAGCGCGTCATCGAAGGCGTGTTCGCGCACCTGCCGCTCAAGCGCGCGCGCTACGGCATCGACCCCGTCCAGAGGCTGCGCATCCTGCGCACGCAGGTCGAGCAGCTGTCGAGCTACGAGTTCCACATCGAGCTGGCCGACGTGGTGACGCGGCTGCGCGACGCGCACACGCGCTACGCCGGGCCGGCGAGCTTGTCGACCAAGGTGGCGGCCCTGCCGTTCCTGGTCGAGATGTTCGGCGCTTCCGACGCGCCGACCTACGTCGTGACACGCGTGGGCGCAGGCCTTGACCCGGCCTTCAAACCGGGCGTGGTCCTGGAGTTCTGGAACGGCGTGCCGATCGACAAGGCGGTTCGTCGGCACGCCGACGAGGAGGTCGGTGGTCGGCCCGACAGCCAGCGTGCATGGTCCGTGCTGACCCTGACCTTGCGGTCCTTGCAGTACGGACCTCCGCCCGACGAATACTGGGTCGTGATCGGCTACCGCAGCACCGCAGCCGACGGCACGCCGTCCCGGTCGCCGCGCGAGATCAAGATACCCTGGCGCGTCGTCGACCCCGGCGAGATCGACGAGATGCAGTCGGGCGGCCCGACAGGCAGCGCGGCCAAGCGCCTGCGACGCACGCGTGCGGTCGATCCGGCGGCCGAGATCACGCGACGCGCCAAGATGCTGCTTTTTGCGCCCGGCGCACTGACCGGCGAGCAGGCCGATGCGCGTCCGGCAGCCAGAGCGTCCTCCGGCCGCAAGGTCCCGAAGGCCAAGATCATCGAGACCGAACTCACGGGCACGCTCAAGGCCCAGTCGCTGGCCGTGCCCGGCGGCGCGATCGGCTACCTGCGCATCTACGGCTTCGACGTCCCGCCGGAGGACTTCATCCCCGAGCTGCAGCGTCTCATTCCCCTGCTGCCGGACAACGGACTCATCATCGACGTGCGCGGCAACCCCGGCGGCTACATCCTTGCGGCGGAGCTGGCGCTGCAGCTGTTCACGCCCAAGCCGATCCAGCCGACGCGCTTCTCGCTCCTGAGCACGGCCCTGACGCGCGCGCTCGCCGCATTGCCCGGGATGGCGCAAGAGCTCGGGCCGTGGAAGCAGTCGCTGGAGGCGGCGGTGCGCAACGGCGAGCTCTATTCGCAGCCGCTGCCCATCACGAGCTTCGCCGAGTGCAACGCGATCGGCCAGCAGTACGGCGGGCCGGTCGTCCTGGTCGCCGACTCGACGACCTATTCCTCGGGCGACCTCTTCAGCGCCGGGTTCGTGGACAACGGCATCGGCCCCTTCGTCTGCGTAGGCGAGGCAACCGGCGCCGGCGGCGCGAACGTCTGGGACTACGAGGACCTGCGGCCGCTCATGGCGGGCACCCCCTTCGAGCTGCCGGCGCTGCCCGACGGCATCGGCATGTCCTTCGCATTCCGCCGCGCGACCCGCGCGGGACCCTCCGAGGGCCTGCCGATCGAGGATGTCGGCGTTGGCGGCATGCCCTACGTGATGACGCGCGACGACCTGCTGGCCGGCAACCCCGACCTGCTGGCCCATTGCTTCGAGCTCCTGCGGCAGCAGCGCCGCAGCAGCCTGGCTGCCGATGCGGGCGATACCGCACGCGAGATCACCGTGCGCCACGCCGGTCTGACCCGGCTCGACGTGCTGTTCGACGGCCACCCGGGCAGCAGCCTGCGCCTGCGCGCGCGCACGCCGGTGGTCGTGCCGTACCCGGCGGACACCCGGGTGATCGAGCTGTTCGGCTTCGACGGCGAGCAACTGCTGCAAAAGCGCCGCGTGAATGCACGCCGCTGATGTGCATGGACCAACGACCCCGAGCCAGAAACCGACGAACAGCCATCAGCAGCGATTCAGGAGCACCCCGATGACTTCTCGCCCCTCGTGGGCCGCCCTCCTCGCGGCCACATCCTTTTTCTGCGTCACCGCCTCGGCCCAGTTCCCTGACGCTCGCGACACGCCGCCGGCGGGATGGACCGGTCCGGTCTTCAGGCTCAAGCAGGACTATCCGCAGACACTGCCCTCCGTCGGCGCGCGCCCGTGGATGAGCTTCGACTTCCGCACCCAGCCCGACGAGTACATCTTGGCGGTGCTGGACTACGCGCTGGAGGGCAACAAGGAGGTCGACTTCGTGGTGCAGAACAACACGACGCGCGGCTGGTACCACGCGCCGTGGATGCACGTCGGCGCGGCCGGCCGCGAATTCGTGCGCGGCCTCACCCGCGAGCGCGCATCGCGCCCGGGCGAGCTGGCGCCGACCCAGACGGGCACCTTCGAGAACTGGGCCGTGAGCGTCTACAACCCGCGCGGCGGCTACACGCTCGGGCGCGTGTGGAAGGACCCGGACGCGCCGAACCCGAGCGCCGCGAAGTTCCCGGTGGGCGCCGTCAGCGTCAAGCTGATCTTCACCGAGGCGCCGGTGAGCCAGGTGCCCTACCTCGCGGGCTCGGTCGAATGGCAGGCCGACATCAACCGCAGCCGCAACACCAACCCGCGCCCGACGCTGCGCCTGCTGCAGGTCGACGTGGCGGTGCGCGACAGCCGCGCAGCGTCGACCACCGGCTGGGTCTTCGGCACCTTCGTCTATGACGGCAATGCCCCGGGCGCCACGCCGTGGGACCGGCTGGTGCCGGTCGGCCTCATGTGGGGCAACGATCCCACACGGGTGGGTACGGCCCGGCCGCTGCAGCAGACCAAGATCAACGCAGGACTGCAGATCCCGCAGCACCTGGGCTTCGAGAAGCGGCTCAATGGGCCGGTCGACAACCCGCGCTCATCGTGCCTGTCCTGCCATTCGACGGCACAGGTCCAGACCAACCTCTCGCGCCCGACACGCGCCGCCATTCCACCGGCCAACGCGTCGGCGGCGACGCTGCGCCTGTACTTTCGCAACATCAAGGCCGGCACGCCCTTCGATTCGAACGCGCTCGCGCTGGACTACTCGCTGCAGCTGCAAAACGGGATCGCCAACTGGGCGCAGACAGAGGGCCCATCCTCCGGTCCGCAGAGCAGCGCCAGGGCGACCATCGGTGCGGGACCGAGGCGGCTCGACCGCTCGCACGGCATCGCCATCCGACCCATCGGCCGGGACGAGTGAGCCATGGCCACCCGCAAACCCATCGATCCGGCAGAGAGCCCCAAGCTCGTGCTCCAGGGCCGCATCGTCACGATGAACGGCGCCTTCAAGGTGATCGCGGACGGCCGCGTCTACACGCACAACGGCGACATCATGGCCGTGCAGGAGGCAACGGCGCCCGCGCCTCCCGGCTTCGGCAGCACCGCCGTGACGGACACCGGCGGCACCCTCTTTCCCGGCCTGATGGACCTGCACAACCACCTGCCCTACAACGTGCTGCCGCTGTGGCAGGTGCCCAGGAAGTTCAGCAACCGCGGCCAGTGGGGCCGCCACGCCGAATACCACAGCAAGATCTCCGCGCCGATGCAGACGCTCGCGGCCACGCCCGAGCTGCTGGCGTCCATCTGTCGCTACGTCGAGGCCAAGGCGTTGATCGGCGGCACCACCACCGGCCAGGGCATCACGCTGGCGAACCAGTCGGGAATCCGCCGCTACTTCCGCGGGGTGGTGCGCAACGTCGAGGCCACCGACGACGAAGCCTCGTTGCCCGCGGCCTCGACGCGGGTGCCGGACGTCGCAGCCAGGGATGCGCAGGCCTTCCTCACCCGGCTCAAGAAGGAGAAGACCTGCTACCTGCTGCACCTGAGCGAAGGCACCGACGCGACCGCGCGCCGCGCCTTCCAGGCGCTGCAGATCGGCGGCGCCAGCTGGGCGATCACGCCCTCGCTTTGCGGCATCCACGCCGCGGCGCTCCAGGCGCCGGACTTCCAGGTGCTCGCTGCCAACGGCGGCGGCATGGTGTGGTCGCCCTTCAGCAACCTGCTGCTGTACGGTGGCACCGCCGACGTCGGCGCGGCCAAGGCAGCCGGCGTGCCGATCTCGCTCGGCTGCGACTGGGCGCCCTCCGGCAGCCGCAACCTGCTCAACGAGCTCAAGGTCGCACACCTCTTCAGCGAGGCCCAGGGCGGGATCTTCACGGCGCGCGAGCTGGTCGCGATGGTCACCCGGGAGCCGGCCGGGCTGCTCGGCTGGGAGCGCCTGGCCGGTACCCTCGAGGCGGGCAAACGCGCCGACCTCATCGTGGTCGAGGGCAGTTCGGGCGACCCGTACCAGCAGCTCATCCGCGCCAAGGAATCGGACCTTGCGCTGGTGATGATCAATGGCGTGGGCCGCTTCGGCGACGCAGCAATGATGCGCACGCTGGGCTTTGCCGGCGAGGCGCTCAGGGTGGGCGGCGCCAGCCGCATGCTGTTTCTCGCGCACCCGGCCGAGGATCCGCTGACGCAGAAGCTCTCGCTCTCGGCGGCAGCCGATCGTCTGACGCGCGCGCTGCGCGGCCTGCCCGCGCTCGCGCGCAAGGCCGAGCGCCCGCGGCCGATCTCGCCCCTGGCCCTGGCACGGGGAGGCGCCAACACCTGGCGGCTGGCGCTCGACGAGATCCTCGACACGGGCGTCGACCTGCGCGCCAACCTGCCGGTGCACCTGCCCGGCGGTCGCACCCTGCGGGCGGCGGCGATGCGGCCGGTGTTCGGGCAGACGCGGAAGCTCTCGGCCGCCGTCATGCCCCTGGCCATCGATGCGCTGAGCGTGGCGGGCGATGCAGGCTACCTGGACGCCCTGGATCTGCAGAAGAACGTCCCCGACGCGATCAAGGAGGGCCTGCGCGACCTCTGGTCGTGAACGCCGCCCCGCCATGGCCCTGCTGCGCGACGCATTGAACGACTTCACCACCGGCTGGCGCGACGACCTCACGCCCGCCTGGCGCACGGCGCTCGCCGGCGCGAGCCCCGACCCGCTCGCCGTCGGCGGCACCCTCACCTACGACGACTCGCAGCCCATCTACCCTTCGCGGCGCAGCAAGCCCTTGCCCGAAGCGCGAGCCGATGCCCACGTGTTCCGCGCCTTCGACGGCCTCGCGCCCTCGAAGGTGCGTTGCGTGCTGATCGGCCAGGATCCCTACCCGGCACTGCGCCGCGCGACCGGCCGCTCCTTTGAGCAGGGCGACACGGACACCTGGAACCTGCCGGCGGCGTCGGTGGCCAACAGCTTGCGCGTGCTGCTTCGCATGCTGGTGGCAGCGCGCACCCAGGATCCGACGGTGCTGAAGATGAGCTGGGCCGCCTTCGCCCGCCACATCGGGACGCCCGGCGTGGCGCTTGAAGCGCCGCGCGCCCTCTTCGACAGGCTGCAGCAGACGCAGGGCGTGCTCTTCCTCAATGCCGGACTCACCCTCACGCGCTACAAGCCCGGCGGCGCGCCGGAACAGTTGCGCGGCCACATTCCCTTCTGGCGGCCGGTGGTCGGCCAGGTGCTGAGGTCGATGGCGGTGCGAAGGCGCGGACAGGTGGTCTTCCTCTGCCTCGGCGCGCTTGCGCAGAAGCTGCTCGTCAACGAAGGCGTGAGGCTGGCCGCCACCCAGGCGGGAACCTGGGACACGCGCGCTGGCGAGGTCGCACTGCCGCATCCGGTGGCGCCGGGCTTCATCAACGGGTCGAACCCGTTCGAAGCGGTCAACGCCAAGCTCCAGTCCTTCGGGGCACCGCCGATCGCCTGGTAGGCGCCAGGCCGAACTGGCCTTTGTGACGGGCCGCGACGCGCCAAGCCAAGCCGATGTCGACCGGCCGCGATTGAAGGGAGAATGGCTCGCGCAGGTTGATCCAAGCCTGCGATCCCGAATGAATTAGATTCAAAACATTGGCATTTCCATGGGCAAGTACGTCGTTTCGCCCGCGACACACCCGACCGACTGTGGCCGCTTTCGTGCCTCCTTCTCGGTCCATCATTCCCAGGGTAACGGCAGCTACTGCCGAGTATTCCGCTTTGACAAAGCCTTTGCCTCGCGCGAAGCCGCCCGGGTTTTTGCAGTCACCCAAGGCTGGCTGCAAACGTGCATGCCCCACCCTCCTAAGTGCTGATGATCTGCTGGCGTAGATCCCATGCTCCCTTGCCAGTTGCTGCGGCCTTCCGATCCGCACAACCTTGTTCCAACGGCGCGACATTCGTTGCGCGCCTTCATTCAGAAAGGCTCCTGCCATGAGCGTCAAAATCTACGTGGGCAACCTGCCCTACTCCGTGACCCCACTGGATCGCTGCATAGCGGCCTGGGCGGACCGCCTCAGCTCATCGCAACGTGCAAGCAGCCTGCCCTCAGCGCGAGCCGCGAGTACCAGCCCACGCTCCGATTGCGCGAGGCGGGCGCAGACGGCGCGTCCGATACCGCCGCTCGCGCCCGTAACAACAACGAGTCGGCAGTCGTTGCTCATGGACGCTCCTTGGCACGGCGACCGCGGCAGGGTCGCCAGCTGCGTCTTGTGCGCTCACGGACTGCGCTTGCCCAACCTGGCCGGCTCACGCCATGAAGTCTGGTACGCGTCGTTCGTCTGGTGAAATGCGAGCATTGGCGCGAGGATCGAAAAGATCGTCCCAGCAGTGCCAAAAGTGCCATGCTGCATCAGCGCAGACATGCTCCGCCGGCCAGGAACGCGGCTTGCAGCGCAGGAACGGCAACATCGCGCACGCGCCCCCCGACGCCGCCTTCCAGAGCAAGCGCAGCCGCAGTTCCGGCAGCCTGGCCACCGCCATGGAGATCGTCATGACGCGGACTGCCGCGAGTGCCTTGTGGGTCGCCGAGAGCCCGCGCCCGGCAACCAGGACGTTGTCCAGCGCAGTCGGTATCAGGCTTCGATACGGAATTTGGTACGCATGATCATCCCCGAGGGCGGCGTAGACCAGTTCCCCGCCTGCTGCCGGATGGATGTCGATCGGGTATGCACCGGCCGCAATTGCATCGTCGAACTCGTACGGTCGAAGCAGTTCTTCGGCAGTCAGGACATGGTCGCCCTCCATCCTGCGGGTTTCCCGCACCCCGATTTGCGTGCCGAACGCAATGAGGCGCCCGTGCTCACAGCCAGGCACAGCTGCGCGCAAGTAGCTCGCCGCTCGCCAAGCCTGCCTTCGACCTTCGATCTCGGCGCGGCCGAGCGCGAGCGGATCGGTCGCGTCGATGCCCAGACGGCTGATGTTGAACCATCCGTCCGACGAGAAGGGATCGCGTGCGGAGTGCAGCGCGGCACGGGCCAGATCGCCCTGCTCGTAACCGCGACGTGCCAGCGCATCGATCTCGGCGGGTTGAAGGGCGTCAAGCCTCCCGAAGTCGATCGGCCCGTAGCGGAACATCATCGTGGCCGGCTGCAGTGCTTCGCCTTCATCCAGCTCGAGGAAGTTCGCGCCGGCGGATCGGAGCGCATCCATGTCGCCTGACGCGTCGATCCGCACACGCGGCTTGATTGCCAACACGCCGCCTTTCGTCAGAACATCGGCGGTCTCCACGCGACGGCCGTGACATTGGACATCCAGCACGCCGGCGTGAAGCAAGGGCTGTATTCCGGCCTCGGTAACCATGTCGTCCAGCACGAGTTTCAGCACTTCAGGCGCGTACTCCACGCGATCCATCTTGTGTCCGGTCGACATCACAAAACAATGGTGCTCGCCGGCGGCACCGTAGCGCCGCAAGCGCTCGACCACCTCGCTAGCCAGCCCCGCGACGACCCTGCGGCCGTTCACCGTTTGCCAGCTGTTGAACTGGGCCACTGCACCCGCCGTTGCGTTGCCGCCGAGGAAACCGTAGCGCTCCAGCAGCACGACATGCGCACCGTGCCGAGCGGCAGCCACTGCGGCCATCGTGCCCGCAACGCCGCCACCGCATACCAGCACGTCGCAGTGCAGCAACGATGTCGATCCACGCGATCGGGTTGTCGAGCCGGACATCTCAATCTGCCTACAAGCAGTCGCGCAAGGACAGGAAGAAGGTTGAGATGCTGTTTGCACACCTCAAGCGCATCCTCAAACTGGATCGGTTGCGACTGCGTGGGCTATCGGGTGCGCAAGACGAATTCCTGCTAGCGGCAACCGCTCAGAACTTGAGGCGCATGGCGAAGCGCTTGGTACCAAGCGGGCAAGTGATGCAGTTCAGGCCGGCATGAAAGGCCCCGAAAAGGACCTCGCGTCAAACTAGATCCAGCGACGAACTCGAAACCCATCAAAAAGTACGGAGCCTCGCGCGCAGCGCAGCGATGATGACGAGTTTTTCAACAGAATTGGCCGACTGCCGGCGGTCAAGTCTTCGTCAGCGCTCGTCAGGTGGATGGCCTGGGCAACCCGTAGCCCAACTCCCGCTCGTGCCGCATCGAGAGCAGTACCACGTCTCCCTCAGAATGTGCGTATAGCAAGACGTGGCGAGCCAGCACCAGCTCCCGCAACTCGGGCAAGCCAAGTGCCTGGGCAATTTGCCTTGCCTGTTCAGCTTGAAACTGTCCCCAGCCCGACTTGGCATCAAGGAATCGAGCAGGCCGCCCGCTTGTGGGTGCGAATGAAAGAAGCGCCCGCGCTTTGACCACTTCAGCCTGCAATTTCTTGAAGCGCACAGGCGCAGAAGCGGCGTCCTGCTCCTCCATGAAGCTACGCGCAGCGTGCAGGCACACCAGAAAGTTCGGGACCGCCCGAACCCTTGCGTTGACGGGAATGCTCACGGCGCCGGTGCGACGCCGAGTGCCTGGTCCAGTTCCTCGTCAGACACGAACTGTCCTGCCAAGGCCTGCCGCAGGCCGGTGATGGCGTCTTCAGCCAGCACAAGGCTGGCGTGCTCCGACTCGAGGGCATGGTAGTAGTCCAGCCGGCGCGCATCGACCAAGGCAACGTAGCTCGCCCCGTTCTTCGTCAGCACCTTCTCTGAGCCGCTGCCGACCACGTCTTCGGCCAGTTCGGTGAGCCGGGCGCGCGCTTCGCTGATGGGAACAATGTCTGATGCTCTCAACGCCATATTGCAGTATCCGTTAAGGTTTGCTTTAATGCCAGTCTAGCAGCCAAACCTGTACCCTGCAATCGCCGCCGGAGATGTTCGGCCCTGCGGAAGTCCGTGGTTGGCCGACTGTAGCCGCCCAGGCTGCCATCGTGAATGGACCTGAGCCGACAAGCCCTCCTCCAACTCCCGCCGTCTTTACGGTGCAAGGACGACGAAAGCCTGCAGTTCGGCCATCTTGCCATCACGGAATCGCCAGACATCGCAGTATGCATGAGGGCGTGTGTTCCCCTCCTCGTCCGTCAACGTGATCTCGCCGAGTGCGGCAACGAAGTCGCCGTCGCCGATCATGTGGTGAACCTGGAAGCGGGGCGGCTCTTTGTACGTTACGGCCATCCACTCGCGAACGGCCTGCTTGCCTCGCAGGATCGTGTCACCCACGAAGTTCCAGACGGTGTCTTCGGTGCAGAACTTCAAGAATCCTTCGAAGTCGCCATCCATGATGGCGGCGTTGGCGGTCGCGAGGATTGTCTTGTGATCTTCGGGCATTTCAGCGTCTCCATCCATGAATGGCGGTGGGGGCCCGCGCGTGTGATCAATGAATCAGGCCCGTGACGTGCATTTCGAACCGGCCCGAAATCACATTTTGGCAAGCCCAAACAATCGCGGCCCGAGGAAGGAGCAATGGAACGAAAACCAGCCCAAGCGAGGAGCTGCTGCGCGCGAATCGTGAGCTCCGTGACGACAGGTTCTGGCCGAGAGGAGGCTAGCCCTTGTCGCGCGACCGCTCACTGCTCTTGTCCCAGAGCACCACATGATTGAAGTCGGTCGCAAGGAGATGCAAGAGCCTAAGAAACGGCGACGGTACGGCATATGCAACCGCCATCCCCGCGCCTATAAACGCAAGGCTCATCGTGGCCAAGAAATCATACCCACGGTCTGGAACGAACTGCAGCAGCACTATCGTCGCGAACGCCGACGGAAACGCGGACACCTTGGCCGCAAGAGCCCGCGCCTTGTTTCCTTTGGAGCAACTCGCGAGGTGTCTCAGCTTGGCGCGAAACGCGGGTGTGAAAAGAATCCAGTCCATGATTTGACGTCGGCTTCAGGTCGACTGTAGCCTGACATGGGACGAGGCGGAAGTCAGCGCGGAAGGTCCGGTTGTGGCCGTTTCAGGCTTCGGGAGCATCGGCCGGAAGCACCCACGCGCGGAGCCAATGCTCGAAGTCTTGGGCCACTGTCTGAGCACTCTTGGTGTTGAGCTGGAAGCACACGACGGCCATCTCGCCAGACGAATCGGCCGATGCCAAATCGATGCAGTGCGGGGCGTCGCCGTCCGGCTGGACGACCAGGAGCGTGGGCGGTAGCGCGAATTCATCGCGGGCCCGCATGGTCTCCCCAAACGCCGAGCCGCCCGAAAGGTCCATGGCGTCTCCATCCATGATGCCGGCGACCTCGATGCCGTTCAGATTCAGCGCGCCCGTTGAGGCCAGGAACTGTCGGTAGCTGGGTGGCAGCCGGACCTCCAGCGAACGTTCGAGTGCTTGAATCTGCGCCTCATCCGCACCGCCAGCCGTCCAAACATCCTTGCCTTCCGCCATCGCGGCTTCGAGCCTCTCGCGCACAGTTTTCATGGTCTCCTCGAATGACTGGTTCTGGCCCGTTTGCGGCGGATGGCCTATGCACCATAGGTCGTCCCAGACGGGGGTCGGAGTTCCGGATTTCGCGCACAGCCTCATGGCTCCCCTCTGCGGGCGCTCGTTCGTCCGCGCTGCTGCGAACAGGTCCGCCACCGCCACCCCCTGCCCCGCGCCCGGCTGGACCGGCCGCCCTGCATTCGCGCGTGAACATCACGGCGCCCCGGTCACCGGATGGCAAGCAGGGCTTGGATTCCGGCGGCTGCGACGAGCACTCCGATGCCAAGGAACCCGAAGGCTGCGGGCGTGCGCGTGGCGGGTTGGACGGCCAGTGCCAACATGCATCCGACCAGCAGGAAGGGAAGCGGCACGAAGACGGGGAGCGACAGCAGCATCGTGGCCGCCAGCGCACGCCAAGCTGCGGCCCCTCCGGGGTCGGTCCAGGGCAGGCCGATGAGCGGAAGGACGGCGACCACCATGCATAGAAAAAAGCCCGGAAAAAGCCAGTCCCACGGTGTCCCCCTCGCGCTTCGCACGACGACCGGCTGCTTGGCGGCAGCGCCGGCATCACCGGTCCGCGAAGGGGCGGTGTTCTGAGCGGATGTGGCGGCATGCGTTGTCATGCCCCGCATGTTGCAGTGGCGCACGGCGCGCGGACCCGATTTCCCGCCGCAGTATCGCCTTGCGGTACTCGGCGTCGCAACCCCGGACCCGGCAGCTCTGAGTCGCCCCGGATGAGCGCGGCGCGCCCCTATGCCGTCAGGGACTCCAGGGATTGGCCGGCTGCGAGCGCTTCCTTGAGCCACCGCGGCTTGGGCCCGCGTCCGCTCCAGGCATTGCCGGCCTGGTCGCGGTAGCGCACTTGCGAAGCCACCTTCTTCTTCCCCGCACCTCGGCGGCCGGAAGCGGCTGCATCGACCTTGCCCGGCTGCGTGCGGAACGCACCGATGCTGCGGCCGCCATCGATGGCCTCGCGCAGCCAGCGCGGGCGAGGACCGCGCCCAGACCAGGTGTTGCCCTTGCCGTCCGCGTAGCGGGGGGACGCGCCAGCGCCGGTGGCAGAGTCGGCGCGGGCCCCTGACCGCCCGGGCTTCGAGGTGCTGCCCAGACCGAGCTGCTCCGCAGTCAGGCCGTAATGCGCGATCGCGACCTTGATGCGCGCCACCACGCCTTCTGCCTCCTTCTTGCGCAGCTTGTCGGCCTGGCGCTGAAGTGCCTCGATCTGCCTCTGGATCTTTTGATAACTCTCAGTCATTGGCAACTCTGGTGGATTGAACGGGATTGGACTTCCGTTGCATTGTCAAAGAACGCAACATCTTTTCCGGCGAGTCCTCCATCGTACCTAACTCCGATGCGGCAGATGTGAATGTTGCGCATGCGCAAGGCTCACCCTTGCAAGGACAGAGAGCTCACGCGCAACTCCAACGGCGGAAGCGTCCTCGCAGTGCCTACCTGGGGCATCCACCTTGCAACTGCCAGATTCGACAGTTGTCCGCCCGAAAGCGCCGCTCAAACATGGAGTCGTCTGCAATCCCCAAGAGGTCTCTAATGCGCACCCTCCTGATCGACAACTACGACTCCTTCACCTACAACCTCTACCAGTACCTCGCGGCCTGCAACGGCGAGCCGCCCTGCGTGGTGCGCAACGACGAGCTGAGCTGGGACGAGGCCGAAGCCATCGGCTTCGACAACATCGTGATCTCGCCGGGCCCGGGACGCCCTCAGCGCGCCGAGGACCTCGGCATCTCGGCGGACGCGCTGCGGCATTCGAAGGTGCCGGTGCTCGGCGTTTGCCTGGGCCACCAGGCGATCGCGCACCACTGCGGCGCCACGGTGGATCTGGCGCTTCGTCCGATGCATGGACGTATCGACCGCGTCTCGCATGCGCAGCGCGACCTCTTCCGCGGCATTCCCGACCGCTTCGAGGCGGTGCGCTATCACTCGCTGGCGGTCACGGACTTGCCGCCCTCGCTGCTGCCGCTCGCATGGAGCGGCGACGGAAACGCTGATGGCGCTGCGCCATGCGACCCGACCCTGGTGGGGCGTGCAGTTCCACCCGGAGTCGATCTGCACCGAGTTCGGCGCACGCCTGCTGCGCAACTTCCGCGAACTGACCGAGGAGTGTCGCGCGGCCCCGCCGCCGCGCGACACTGTGGGAATGCCCCTGCCGCCAAGGATCACCCCGCGCGCCGCGCCGCTGTTTTGCCACGCCGAATGCCTCGACACGCAGATGCCGCCCGACGAGCTCTTCGCCCGCGCGTTCGCCGGCACCGATGCCGCCTTCTGGCTCGACAGCAACCTGGCGCAGGGCGGGCACTCGCGCTTCTCCTTCATGGGCGATGCGCAGGGACCGCGAGCCCAGGTGCTGAGCTACCGCTCAGCGCCGCAGGAGCTCGTCATCCGCCGCGGCCAGGTCCTGGAGACGCGATCGCAGTCGATCTTCGACTACCTGCACGAGCAGCTTTCCGGGCAGCCGCCCGCAGGCGCCTCCGTGCTGCCCTTCGATTTCGCGGGCGGTTTCGTGGGCTACTTCGGCTATGAGCTCAAGCGCGAGCTGGGCGGGCGCCATGCGCACGACGCCCCCACACCGGACGCGATGTGGATCCTGGCCGACCGCTTCGTCGCCTTCGACCATGCCGAGCAGCAGACCTGGATCGTCTGCCTCGACGAGCCTGAACTGCACGAGGACAACCGCGACTGGATGCAGGCGATGGCCCAGCTCGCGACGCAGCGCCCGCCGGACGCGGCCAGCAGCATGCCGGCACGCCGGCATGCAGCCGCGGCCCTGCGCTCGCTGCAGTGGCAGATCGACCTGCCGGCCTATCGAAGCCTGATCCTGCGCAGCCAGCACGAGATCGTCCAGGGCGAGACCTACGAGGTGTGCCTGACCAACCAGCTGGTCGGCGAGGGCCGCATCGATGCGCTGGGCGTCTATTGCGCGCTGCGCGAGCGCAACCCGGCCCCCTACGCGGCCTTCCTGAGGTGCGGCGACGTCGCCGTGCTGTGCGCCTCGCCGGAGCTCTTCCTGCGCATCGCCACCGACCGGACGGTGGAGTCCAAGCCCATCAAGGGCACCGCCCGGCGCGGCGCGACGCCACAGGAGGACGCCCAGATCGCCGCGGCCCTGATGGACGACGAGAAGACGCGCGCGGAGAACCTGATGATCGTCGACCTGCTGCGCAATGACCTCAACCGCGTGTGCGAGGTCGACAGCGTGCACGTCCCGGGCCTGTTCCGTATCGAGACCTACGCCACCGTCCACCAGCTCGTGAGCACGATCCGCGGCCGACTGCGCGAAGGCATGAGTGCCGTGGACTGCGTGCGCGCCGCCTTCCCGGGCGGCTCCATGACCGGCGCACCCAAGATCCGGACCATGCAGCTGCTCGACGAGCTCGAGGTCTCCGCCCGCGGCGTCTACTCGGGCAGCATCGGCTACCTTTCCTTCAGCGGCGCGGCCGAGCTCAACATCGTGATCCGCACCATCGTTTGCGCAGACGAGAGGGTCTCGATCGGGGCAGGCGGCGCCATCATCGCGCTGTCGGATCCGGACGCCGAGGTGGAGGAGGTCGTGCTCAAGAGCCGAGCCCTGT
Organism: Variovorax sp. RA8; assembly: GCF_901827175.1. Classification (NCBI taxonomy): domain Bacteria; kingdom Pseudomonadati; phylum Pseudomonadota; class Betaproteobacteria; order Burkholderiales; family Comamonadaceae; genus Variovorax; species Variovorax sp. RA8. The sequence goes on from NZ_LR594663.1 coordinate 372,255, forward strand.
GGCAGGTGCTGCGCGAATGCGGCGCCGCGCTCCCCGACCCGGACGGCCCGCGCTGAGATGGCCGACGCCGCGAACCGCCGCGGGGCGGCACTCATGACCTTCGCCATGGCGTGCTACGTGCTCAACGATGCCTGCGTGAAGCTCACCACCGACCGGCTGCCGCCCGGCCAGGTCCTCGCCGTGCGCGGCATCTTCGCGGTCGCGATCCTGTTGGCCATCGCCGTCGCCCTGCACCGGCTGCAGGGCGACTGGCGCACGCTGCGGCGCCCGCTGGTGGCCTTGCGCTGCGCGCTGGAACTCGCCACCGCGCTCGCCTCGGTGATCGCGTTGGCACTGGTGCCGCTCGCCCTCGTCACCTCGATCATGATGACGGCGCCGCTGATGATCTCGATCGCAGCCATGTCCCTCGGCTGGGAGCGCTGGCACGCCCGCCGGCTCGCCGGCACGCTGGCCGGCCTGCTCGGGGTGCTGGTCATCGTGCGGCCGCAGCACGGTGCGGCATCGCTGCCCGCCTGGGGCGCCGCGAGCGCCCTGCTGTGCGCGGCCCTGCTGGCCGCGCGAGAGCTCGCAACGCGCCGGCTTCCCCTCGAGGCACCGTCATGGATGATCGCGCTGGCGGCCGCTGCTGCAGTCTGCGCGGGCGGCGCTGCGCTGGGCCTGTCCGAGCATTGGCCAACGCTCACGCGGAGGGAGGGCGGCCTGCTCGCCGCCGCGGCCCTGTTCGCCGCCCTGGGCAACTACGCCCTCATCGCCGCCTGCCGGCGCGGCGACCTCTCGGCGATCGTCCCCTTCCGCTACAGCAACATCGTCTGGGCGCTGATCGCCGGTCATGTGCTGTGGAGCCACACCCCGGACCTGCAGGCCTTCCTCGGCATCGCGATGATCGTGGCCGGCGGCCTGCTGTCGATGGGCGGCAGGCGCCCCTGACCCTCTCGACCTCGAACCTCGCAACCCGCCCTCGATGGGTCGTCGACGATCTCGCGCTGCGGCAGCCTGCCGGCATTCACCGGCCATTCGCCCGGATGCAGCATCCTCGCCTGCTCCTCGAAGAACCCACCTACGTGCTGCACCGCCATCTCCTGCCCGCTCCAGCACGCACGGCGATGTTCCGGCGCGAGCACGAGTGCTTCCATCTGTGATCGCCGTCCACCTGGCGCTACTGGCCGGGTAGCGCTTTTCGCCGGCCATCCTGTCGTGTTTCTTCGCCTGCCTGGATGCTCCTGCGGGCATGGGCGCTTCGGCCAGGCACCCGGTGTGCGGCGTGGACGACTGAATGCCCATGTAGTTCTACGTGCCGGGGGCGGACATGGCTTGGCGCAACGGCGTACCGCGCGCCGCTCAACCGAGGCCGGCCTCAGGGTTTGTACGTGTGTTCAATATTTTTGTACAGATGTTCAATACATTCCCATGCACGCCCGCACCCTGCCCGTCAAGCGAAGCGTCCACCGGGCTGCGGCCGCCAGCGCCGAAGCGGCCCGGCCGGACCGGCGTCACGCGATCCTGCTGGCGGCGGAGAAGCTGTTTGCACAGCATGGCTACCACGCAGTCACCATCCGCCAGATCGCCGAGGAAGCCGGCGTGCCGCTGGCGCTCGTCGGCTACTACTACGGCCCCAAGCACGATCTCTTCCATGCGATCTTCGAGCACTGGAGCCACACCATTGAGGAGCGGCTGGCGGGCCTGAGGGCGGTACGCATCGACCCTGCGAACCTGCGCACGCTGCCGCGCATCATCGGGGCCTTTACCGGCCCGGTGCTCGCGCTGCGCGCCAGCGCCGAGGGCGAGTACTACGCGCTGCTGGTGGCACGCGAGCTGTACCACGCGACCGAAGAGGCCGACCGCGTTCTGCGCGGCTACTTCGATCCGCTGGCCGAGGCCTACATCGACGCGCTGCACCTCGCGCTGCCCCACGCGACGCGCGCACAGGTGGCATGGGCGTACCAGTTCGCGCTGGGCGCCCTGCTGCACCACCTGAGCGACAGCCGCATCGAACGGCTCTCGCGCGGCGAGAACCGGCGCAGCGATCCGGCCGCCGCACCGATGCTCGTGAACTTCATCGTTGGCGGCCTGCGCGCCGCGCTGCCGCGGCCCAAGGCACCGCCGCCCAGGAAAACCACCCCAAGGAGACAGAAGACATGATGAAACGACGCTCCCTGCTGTCGGCGCTGGCCGCTGCCTCGGCCGCCGCGGCGCTGCCCTCGCGCGCACAATCCAACCCGAAGATCGTGTTCGGCTACACCGCCGTGTCCGACTTCGCCTCGGTCTTCGTGGCCGCCGAAGAGGGCTACTTCAAGAAGCGCAATCTCGACGTGGAGCTGAAGTTCATTCCGCTGAACTCCACCATTCCCGCGGCGCTGCAGTCCGACTCGCTGCAGATCGGCGGGCCGACGCCTTCGGTGTTCCTGCAGGCGGTGGATGGCGGGCTCGACCTGGTCCTGGTGGCAGGAGGCGGGCTCACGTCGAAGACCATCACGGGCTTCGGCCTGGTGGCGCGCGCCGGCTCGGGCATCAAGAACGCGCAGGACTGCGTGGGCAAGAAGATCGGCGTGCCCGGACTCGGCGCGTTCCTGCACGTGACCTTTCGCGCCTGGCTCAAGGACAGCGGCGTGGACTACCGCAAGGTCAGTTTCGTCGAGGCCTCGTTTCCGCAGCATGCCGACCTCTTGCGCGGCGGCTCGGTGGATGCGGTGGTGTCGGCCGACCCGTTCATGAGCCGCATCACCGAGAGCGGCGCGGGCTACGTGGCGTCCTACTACTCCACCTTCCTGCCCGAGAACAACCAGACCATCGTGCACGCGGCCAAGCGCGAATGGGTGGCGAAGAACCCGGGCGCCGCGCGTGCTTTCCGCGAATCGCTGGTCGAGGCCGCGGCCTTCATGCAGCAGCCGAAGAACGATGCCAAGGTGCGTGCCGCGATCGGCAAGCACATCAAGCTGCCGCCCGAGGTGCTCGCGAAGATCCAGATCTCGCCGCCCGGTGCGACGGTGAACGAGAAGCAGCTGGGCTACTGGGTGGGCCTCATGAAGGACCAGGACATGCTCAAGACGCCGATCGACGTTGCGAAGCTGATCGCCAAGTGAACATTCCCGCCGACTTTCTTCGCTTCGATGGCGTGGCGATCCGGCTCGGCGGGCGCGAGATCCTGTCGCCCACCTCGTTCGACGTGGCGCGCGGCGAGTTCGTGTGCATCGTCGGCCCGAGCGGCTGTGGCAAGACCACGCTGCTGCGCGCGGCCAGCGGGCTCGTGGCCGCAAGTGCCGGTGAGGTGCGACGCCGCGGCGTGAAAGTGACGCAGCCCTCGCGCGAAGTCGCCTTCGTGTTCCAGGACTACGGCCGCGCGCTGCTGCCCTGGCGCACGGTCGAGGGCAATGTGAGCCTCGCGCTCGAGGCGGCCGGCGTGCCCGCTTCGCTGCGTGCGCCGCGCATTGCCGACGTGCTCGGCAAGGTGGGGCTTGCAAGACATGCGCAGAAGTTCCCGGTCCAGCTGTCGGGCGGCATGCAGCAGCGCGCCCAGATTGCCCGCTGCCTGGCGCAGAAGCCCGAGCTGATGATGATGGACGAGCCCTTCGGCGCCCTCGATGCCCTCACGCGCCAGAGCCTGCAGGACGAGCTCGCGCGGCTCGTGCGCGACACGGGGCTCACGGTGCTGTTTGTCACGCACGACCTCGAGGAGGCGATCTACCTTGGCGATCGTGTGATCGCGCTGCAGGCGAACCCCGGGCCGGGGCGACCCAGCCTGGCGCGGATGATCGACGTGAGGATTCCGCGGCCGCGCGACCAGCTCACGACCAAGGAGCATCCGCAATACCTGCAACTGCGGCGCGAGCTCTTCGCCTTCATCGAGCAAGGTCATGACTAGGCACACCCCAAGTCTTCGCGCAGTTCGCCCAGTTCGCGCACCTCGTGCCGCTCCCCCCTCGCCGGCGGCCCGGCACCACCCGTTGCGCGGTGTTCCTGGCATGGTCCGTCCCTTCGTCTTGCCGCTGGCACTGCTGGCGCTGTTCGAGTGGTATGCGCGGCGCGCGGCGGCGCTGGGCAGCGACGCGCTGGCCCCGCCGAGTGCCGCACTCAAGGCTTTCATGGGCGCGGCGCTCGACGGCTCGCTCTGGCGGGCTACCGGCTTCACGCTCGGCACGGCCGCGCTCGGCCTTCTGCTGGGTGCGGCGCTCGGCATCGCGCTCGGGCTGGTGCTTGGGCTCTCGCGCCGCGCGGCTCAACTCGGCTCGCTGTCGATCGAGGTGTTGCGGCCCGTGCCCTCGGTGGCGCTGATTCCGCTCGCGATGCTGACCTTCGGGTTCGGCGTGCGCATGGAGCTGGCCATCGTCGCCTTCGCCACTTTCTGGCCGCTGCTGGTGCTGATGCAGTCGGCAGTGCAGCAGATCGAGCCGCGCCTGCTCGAAGTGAGCCGCGTGCTCGGCCTCTCGGCGCGCGAGCGCGCCTTCAAGATCGTGCTGCCGGCCATCGTGCCGCGCCTCTTCGTGGCACTGCGCCTTGGCGTGGCGGTGGCGCTGGTGGTGGCAGTCACCGTCGAGATCGCGGCCAACCCGCACGGCATGGGCTACGCGATGATGATCGCGCAGCAGAGCTTCGATCCCGCGCTGATGCTCGCATGGCTGGGCTGGATCGGCGTGGTGGGCTTTGCGGTGAACGCGGGCATGCTGCTGCTGCAACGCGTGGTCGCGCGGCGCATGGGGGTGCCGCCATGAGCGCTGGGGGCCGCGTGGGCCTGATGACCTGGCTGGGCTCGTTCGCCGTGCTGTGCGCGCTCGTTGCGCTCTGGTGGATGGCCAGCAATGGGGGCTGGGTGAGCCGCGTGTTCCTGCCGACACCGCAAGCCACGTTGTCGAGCCTGCTCGAAGGGCTCAACCTGTCGGGCGCCTCGGGAGGCGGCGAGCTGCTCGCCTTCACGCAGGCCACCGTTGCTCGCATGGTGCAGGGATGGCTGCTGGCCTCGCTCTTCGGCGTGCTGCTCGGTGCGGCGATCGGCGTGTCGCCCGCGGTGCGGGCATGGGTGCAGCCCACGCTCGAGTTCATCCGCCCGCTGCCCGCGTCGGCGCTGCTGCCGCTGGCCATCTCGATCTTCGGGCTGAACCCCGGCATGGTGCTCTTCGTGGTGGCCTTCGGCGCGATGTGGCCGGTGCTGCTGGCCACGGTGCACGGCTTCGCGGCCGTGGAGCCGCGGCTTTCGGAGGTGGCGCGCTGCTTGCAGATGTCTCGCGCGGCCTTCGTCTGCAAGATGGGCCTGCCCAACGCCATGCCCGACATCCTGGCCGGCATGCGGCTTGCGCTGACCATTGCGCTGATCGTCGCGGTGGTGGGCGAAATGATCGCTTCGCAAAGCGGTCTGGGCCAGGCCATTCTTCTTGCGGCGCGCGCGTTCCGCGCCAGCGACCTTTTCGCGGGCATCGCATTGCTCGGGCTCATCGGCTTCGCCAGCAACGCGCTGCTGGCCAGTGCCGAGAAGCGGCTGCTGCGTTGGCAGCAGCCGTAGAAGGCGCATTCCCGCACGCACAGGACGCGAAAGGACGACCGGATCGATGAACTGAAGCCCTTTGCGCTCTGTGCGAAACCTTCGCGTCCTCTGCGTCGTGCCTCTGCCTTTTCATCCAACACCTCAAAGGAGCCTCATGCCACGCAAATTCGTCGACCTCTCGATCTTTCTCGAGAACGATGTACTTTCCGATCCGCCGGCCTTCGCACCGAAGATCCAGTACTTCACGCACGAGCAGACCTACGAGCAGATCGAGCCCTTCTTTCCCGGCCTCAAGAAGGAAGACCTGCCAGACGGCGAAGGCTGGGCCGTGGAGTTGGTGCAGCTGTCCACGCACAACGGCACGCACCTCGACGCGCCCTATCACTTCCACTCGACCATGGACAAGGCGCTGGGCGAGAAGAAGCCTGCCATCGCGATTCATGACGTGCCGCTCGAATGGTGCTTCCAGCCGGGCGTGAAGCTCGACTTCCGTCATTTCGCAGACGGCTACGTCGTGACCGCCGCCGACGTCGAGGCCGAGCTCCAGCGCATCGGCCACACGCTGCGCCCGCTGGAGATCGTGGTGGTCAACACGCGCGCGGGCTCGCGCTACGGCAACGCGGACTACGTGTCGGCCGGCGCGGGCATGGGCTACGAAGCCACCATGTACCTGCTGGAGCGCGGCGTGCGCCTCACGGGCACCGACGCGTGGAGCTGGGATGCACCCTTCGTGCACACCGCGAAGAAATACGGCCAGACGCAGGACGCCTCGCTGATCTGGGAGGGCCACAAGGCCGGCCGCGACATCGGCTACTGCCACATCGAGAAGCTGCACAACCTCGAGGTGCTGCCGCCCACGGGCTTCTTCATCAGCTGCTTTCCTCACAAGATCCGCGGCGCATCGGCGGGCTGGACGCGCGCGGTGGCGATCTTCGACGATGCATTGATGGCGTCGGTCCCAACGGAAGGCTGAGCACAGATGATCGCGCTCAACCATACGCACGATGCCGGCGCCAGGAGCTGGGTCGATGCCGCCAATATCGAAGGCACGGACTTCCCGATCCAGAACCTGCCCTATGCGGTGTTGCGGCGCAGGGGCAGCCAGGAGCCCTTTCGCGGCGGCGTCGCCATCGGCGACCAGGTGCTCGATCTGGCGGCGCTGTGCGCCCGCGAGCGGCTCGACGGCCTCGCGCTCGATGCGGTGCGTGCCGCCGCGCTGCCGGCGCTCAACGACTTCTTCGCGCTCGGCGCGGCCGCATGGCAGTCGCTGCGCCACGCCGTGTTCGCGTTGCTGCGCGACGGCACTGCGCCTGCCACGATGCAGGCGGTGCGTGAATGCCTGGTGCCGCAAGCCGAAGTCGAATACACGGTGCCCGCGCGCATCGGCGACTACACCGATTTCTATACCTCGATCGACCATGCGCTGAACATCAGCCGCCTGATGAACCCGCAGGGCGACGTGACGCCCAACTTCCGCTGGATACCGACGGCCTACCACGGGCGCGTATCGACCATCGGCATCAGCGGCCAGCGCTTTCGTCGGCCGATGGGCCAGACGATGGCCCCGCGCGCGAAGGCGCCCACGTACCATGCCTGCGCGCGCCTCGACTACGAGCTCGAACTGGGCATCTGGATCGGCCAGGGCAATGCCGCAGGCGAGCCGATTGCGCTCGAACACGCGGAAGAACACATCTTCGGCATCTGCCTGCTCAACGACTGGTCGGCGCGCGACATCCAGTTCTGGGAGATGGCGCCGCTCGGGCCCTTTCTTGCAAAGAACTTCGCCACCACCATCTCGCCGTGGATCGTGACGATGGAAGCGCTCGCGCCCTATCGCCAGGCCTGGACGCGACCTGCGAGCGAGCCCCAGCCTCTGGGCTATCTGGAAAGCGCGGCCAACCGCGAGGGCGGCGCCATCGACATCCGCCTGGAGGTGTGGCTCGAAAGCGAGAAGGCGCGCAATGACGCAAGCGGCCCTTCGCGGCTGTCGCGCACGAGCTTCAGGCACCAGTACTGGAGCGTGGCACAGATGGTGGCGCACCACACGGTGGGCGGATGCAACCTGAACGCCGGCGACCTGTTGGGCAGCGGAACCATCTCGGGACCGGGGCCGGGCGAGGCCGGCGCGATCATCGAGCTGACGCGTGCAGGGCAAAGCCCCGTCACGTTGGCCAATGGCGAACAGCGCGGGTTCCTTGAGGACGGAGACGCCGTGCTGCTGCGCGGCTGGTGCGAGAAGCCGGGGCACGCCCGCATCGGCTTCGGCGAATGCCGCGGAACCGTTCTGCCGGCCGAAGGCTGGGGAGTTCCGTAGCGCCCGACGAAGGAGTGGGAGGTGGCATTCGCATGAGATGCGGAGCGGGAAAAGGATTCAGGAACACAGAGGCTGGCGCCCCATTTGGCGATGGGCGGCCGCGGATGCACGGGGAGTACACCTTGGTCGACGGGCCGAAACTCGCAGACCTCAGATGGCAGGGTAGACTCCGGCGCCCATCTGAGCCAGCAGATCAATCACGAGATCCTCATGCGCCTGCAGCGACTGCGAGCTCTCGTCATCCCAGATCTCCGCCGAGTGAATGCGGTCCCGAAGAGGTCCAGCGACCTCGCCACAGTCACGGTGACTCGGCCGTACAGCGCAGGAAGGTCGGGTAGTCGCCATCGATACGGTCTGCCCACAGCGCGCGCCCGCTCTCGCCGTCGACGAGTTGCAGGGTCAGTCGCACCGTGTCGCCTAGGCGCACCAGGCCGCCATCGAGTACATAGCGCACGCGGAGCTCGCGGCGGACGCGACGCGCGTCGAAGCCGCGGCCGCGGTAGCTGTCCGCGGTCCCCCGTGAGATCACGAAGCTCTCGGGAATGCGCGACAGGTCGACCGTGATCTCGTCGGTGGGCACGGCGGCCAGGTGGTCTTGCGCCGGGTCGCCGCCATCGCTTGCAATGGGCAGCACGACGATCGACAGGCGAGGCAGTGCGGGGTGGCACCACCGGCGCGCTGCGCTGCGGCCACCACCAGGCCAGTGCTGCCGCAGCGAGGGTGGCAGCCGCGAGGCCGCTCCAGAGCGCGGCGGCAGCAGTGCCTCGCCTCACCGGCGCGGCGGCCTCGCCCGCGGCCGTGCCGATCGCCGCCGGAGCCGACGAGGACGCCTCTTCGCCAGCAGGTGTGGCCGGCCCCGCGTCTGCAGCTCGTGAGGCCGGCACAGGCTCGACCGGAGCCGCGAAGAGATACCCGCGCCGTGGCAGCGTCTTGATGTTGTGCTGCCCGCGCTCGCCGAGAACTTGCCGGATGTCGGAGACACAGCATCCCGGTGGTCACCAGTTCTTCTCTCGTCCTTGCCTATTCTTCTCACGACGCTTGCCTCGGGGGCTCTGCGCTCACCCATGATGGGAGGCATGAGCAATGCGATGGCTGAGTTGCGCAGGTTCGCGATGCGCGCGGAAAACACATGGACCGACACCGGCTTGCCACGGGTGGCCGTCGTTTGCGCCGAGGCGTTCGCCGACCAGGTCTATCAGCCCATGCTGCACATCGTGTTGCAGGGCTCCAAGATGCTGTCGATCGGTGATCGCATGCTGAACTGCGAGGAAGGGGCGTACTTCGTCGTACCCGTGGACGTTCCCGCCACCGGTCAGATCCGACCTGGCGGACCCGGCTTGCCTTATCTCGCCATCAGCCTGACCCTCGATCCGGAGGTCATCGCCAGCCTGACCGTTGGCGACGGCACAAGGAACGAGCAGGCGAACACGGTCTGCTTCTCGCCGGTGCAAGCGCCAGTGGAGATGATCGACGCGTGGCTGCGCATGCTGCGGCTCGGTGATCGCCCGCATGAAATCGCAGCCCTCGCGCCGATGGTCGAACGCGAAATTCTCTTTCGCGCATTGCAGGGGCCGCTGGGAGACCAACTGCGTGAGATCGCGCGACCCGACGGACGGCTTGCCCAGATTCGGCGCGCCGTCCAGTGGATCCGGGACCACTACGCCGAACCATTTCTGGTGGAGAGTCTGGCGTCGATTGCCGACATGAGCGTCCCGTCTTTCTATCGTCACTTCCGTGCGGTGACATCCATGACGCCGATTCAGTACCAGAAGCGCCTGCGCCTGCTCAGGGCACGCTGGTTGCTGCTGTTCGAGCCGCGGGATGCCGCTTCGGTCGCCTTCACCGTGGGATACGAAAGCCCCTCTCAATTCACCCGCGAGTACGCACGCATGTTCGGCCTGCCGCCGATTCGTGACATCGCCAGATTCAAGGCACCGGCAATGCCGAACGACGGGGATGCGGCGGGGCTCTCACTTCAAGCGGCCTGAGTCGCCGACGTCGCCGCGCGAGGGGCATACGTGGAGAGTAGCCGCTCCGAGTCGCGTGCGGGGGGCAGCCCGAATGCGCGGGCGTACTCACGGCTGAACTGGGTCGCACTCTCGTAGCCGACCTCCAAGGCGGCCGAGGTGACGCTCTTGCCGCCGACCACCAGCAGCGTGCGGGCTTGCAGCAAGCGGATCCGCTTCTGGTACTGCAGCGGGCTGAGAGACGTGACCGCCTTGAAATGGCGGTGAAACGCCGACTCGCTCATCGCAGCCCTTTCAGCGAGTGCCTCGATCCGCAAGGGCTCCGCGAAATCGCGGCGGATCCATTGGATTGCCAAGCGGACCCGCGCCATGGCGCTGTCGGGCCGTGCGATCTCACGCAGCATCCCGCCCTGCGGACCTTGCAGCACCCGATAAAGAATCTCTCGTTCATAGGCCGGCGCCAACGCGGGGATGTCGTCGGAGTGGTTCGTCAGTCGCAGCATGCGCACCCAACCATCCATCAGTTCCGGCGTCACCGCTGCGACCGAAAAGCCGATCTCGACCTTCTCGGGTTCGGCAAGTTTAGGCAGGTCTGCGAGCAACGCTGCGATCACCGTGGGCTGCAGCGTCAGCGCCACTGCCAGATATGGCTCGCCGGATGCATCTGGCCATACCGTGCCGACAGCAGGCAGGTCGACCGACATGACGAAGTAGTTGGCCGGACAGTAGTGCAAGGTCTGGTCGCCCACGGTCATGGACTTGCTCCCTCGCAGGATGAGGTTGACCATCGGGTCGTAGACCGCAGCCAACTCGTGCTCGGGGATCTTGCCTTGCACCATCGCGACCCGGGGGATGCCGGTCTCCGTCATACGGTTCTGTGCCTTGGCGGTAAGGGTCCTGAGCTCAGCGAGTTGTTCTTCCATGCGATGCATCAGACCGCATCACGCACAGTAGCGCAAGCGCAAAAGCAGTTTTAGGCAGGCTTGCGCCAGAAACGGGCAGGCGCGAAAGCGGTGCGCAACCTATCGTTCGTTCACTGTCAACCAACCTGAGAAACACATGAGCAAGAACACCGACATCGTCATCATCACCGGCGCAAGCCGTGGCCTCGGCGCAAGCACCGCCATTCAGGCCGGCAAGCGCGGCATGGGCGTCATCGTCACTTACAACAGCCACTCCGCCGGTGCCGGCGCAGCTGTACAGCAGATCGAGGCTGGCGGGGGCAAGGCTGTGGCGCTGGAACTTGATCTCGCCAAGGTCGCGTCGTTCGACGGATTTCGCGACAGGGTTGCAACAGCACTCGCAACGACCTGGGACCGCGACCGGTTCGACGCATTGGTCAACAACGCAGGCTATGGCCAGTTCAACGCGATCGAGGCGGTCACCGAAGCCGAGTTCGACGGCTTTGCTGGGCGTGCACCCGAAGGGCCCGTTCTTCCTGACGCAAGCGCTCTTGCCACCGATGGCAGATGGAGGCCAGATCACCAACATGACCAGCGCGACGACCCGTGTGGCGACGCCGGGTGCAGCGCCGTATGCGGCCTTCAAGGGCGGCCTGGAAGTGTTGACGCGCTACATGGCCAAGGAGTTTGGTCCGCGCGGCATCCGCGCGAACTCGGTTTCGCCCGGCGCGATTCGCACCGACATGACCAGCGGCGCGTTCAACCAGATGCCCGAGTTCGAGACGATACTGGCGCGGCAGACCGCCCTCGGCCGGATCGGTGCACCGGATGACGTCGGCCGCGTGATCGCCGGACTGCTCTCCGCGGACAGTGGCTGGATCAACGCGCAGAACATCGAAGTCGCTGGCGGCTACAACATCTGAACGGGATCTCCAATGCTCGACCATGTCTTCATTTCAGTGAGCGACGTACAGCGCTCAATTGACTTCTACACGGCGGCTCTGGCGCCGCTCGGCATCACGCGCCAGCACGACTACGACGGCAAGGACGGGCCGCCTGGCCACCCCGACCTCAAGGGCTTCGGAGCGAAGGGGCGGGTGTTCTTCTGGTTGCGCGAGGGCGTCGTCGACGGGCGAGCCGTTCACATCGGTTTCATCGCGTCGAGCAAGCTCGAAGTCGAAGCGGCCCATGCTGCAGCCATGGCCTCGGGAGCCACCGACAACGGCTCACCGAGCGCGCGGCTCTACTACGACCCTCGCTATTACGCAGCAAATGTGTTCGACCCGGACGGCTACAGCCTCGAGTTCATCTACAAGAGCTGGCAGCAGGCATGAGCCGTCTCCTCATCTATGGTGCTGCCGGCTACACGGGCCGCATGGTGGCCAGGCAAGCGAGGGTTGCGGGACTGGACTTCGTCATCGCCGGCCGCGATGGAACAAAGCTGGCAGGGCTTGCTCTGGAACTGGGCGCGCCGTACCGCGACTTCCAGGTCCATGCCGACAATGTCGACGATGCACTGCAAGGCATCTCCGTTCTTCTCAATTGCGCCGGGCCATTTGCCCATACCGCAGAGCCTCTGATGCGCGCCTGCATCCGGGCGGGCATCCATTACCTCGACATCACCGCCGAGATCAATGTCTACCGGTTGGCAGAACGCCTCGGCTCCGAGGCTGCGAAGGCGGGAACGATGCTGATGCCGGGGGTCGGGTGGGATGTGGTTCCGACCGACTGTCTCGCAATGCATATCACCGCACGTGTTGCGCAGCCGCGGTCCCTGCGCATCGCATTGCAGGTCGCCGGCTCGATGTCCCGCGGCTCGGCTGTGAGTGCCGGTGAGATCGTTGGCGCGGGCTTGATGACCCGGGTTGCCGGTGCACTGGTTCCAAGCCCCGATGCACAACCCGAGCTGTTCGACTTCGGTCAGGGGCCCGTCGTCTGTGCACCGCTTTCCTTCGGCGACCTGGTCACGGCCTGGCATTCGACTCGCATTCCCGACATCTCCATGTTCGTGAACGTGACAGGCGGCGCCTTTCCTGAAGGCGATCTGTCGTTGCTTCCTGATGGTCCAAGTGCAGCGGATCGCGAGGCTGAACCTGCCCGGGCGGTCGCAGAGGTCACGGGCGCAGATGGTGCGACGGTGCGAGCGGTCATCGAAACGGTCAACGGCTATTCCTACACGCCAGTGATCGCAGTTGAAGCGGCCCGGCGCACCTTGGGGGGCGAGCATTCGCCTGGATTTAAGACGCCGGCTCGGCTGTTTGGCGTGAGATTCGCCGAGACCGTTCACGGCACGAAGATCATCGACTTTTGCGAGCTGCCGCGATAGACATGCATTCAGGCAAAGTCCCCCGGAGCGAGGGCTTGGCCAAGAAGGATTCTTCCTGGCTTTCGCATCAGATCGGGCTTATTCAGGGGCTATCTCTGCGAATTTTGCACCTCTACCGAGATGACTCCGTCCCGTGATGACCAAGCAAGAGGATTCAGCCGCGCTGGCGGTGCTTGTCGTCTTCTTCGCTGTCAGTGTCAGAGGCGCCAGTTTGCGGTGAGTCGGCTTGCGCCTCCCTTGCGGCCAGGTTCTGGGCGACGAACGTCGCGAACGGCCTGATGTCGCTCTGGCCGCTCGCTGCATTGAGCGCCGCCATGTAACGGTCGCGGTCTTCGAGACGCAGCACCGTCCATGGGTACCCGCCAGAGGCCAGCATCGCGTTCATGATGAATCGCCCAAGACGTCCGTTTCCGTCCATGTAAGGGTGAATGAAGACGAACGCGAAGTGGCCCAGCACTGCGCGCACTGCGGCCGATTGCTCGTCGCGCAACAGTTCGAACAGCACGGGCATCATCTCCCGCACGGCTTCACGCGGCGGTGGTACGTGCTGGGCGTTGCGAATGTAGACCTGATGGCCGCGGTAGCCGGCGAGATTGCTCGGAGAAAGAATCCCCGCTGAGACGCTCGGCGAGAACATCGCTCGGAACCATGCGCCGTGATCACCTTTGAGCACGTCCCCGGCGTTCGCGCCCGCGAAGATCTTTTCGATCGACTTCTTGACTTCGTTGTGCGCAAGCCAGTAGCCGTGGGCCGCCATGGCATCTCTTGATTGCCGGTCCTGTTCGTGGATGTGCTCGCTCCAGTCCCCGGCTGCCACACGACGGATCAGTTCCGGCGTAACGCGGTAGCCCTCGATAGACAGTGAGTGGTAGGCGTCCGTGACATAGACATCCTCGATCGCCTGCATGAAAGCGGGTACGTCGTCCGGACGGCCTGGCTCCTCGCTCGGGAATGATCTGGCCACGTCGTCGCGCATGGAAGCCCACATGAGCCGCAATCTGGAGACATAGGGGGACTCGATGCGGTCGCCTGGAACGATTCGAGGCGGAATCTCGAATGGGTTGGATTCCGTGACCTGGTTGCCCAGGGAGCGCATGAATCCGACGATATCGTCCGCGATTGCGTGTCGACCCACGGCGCGGAAAGCGCCGGCGAGGCGGCCCGCGATGGTGCGGTGATTGCCTTCTGCGAGCAGACGGCTGAGCTCCGACGCGTCGCTGATCGACAGCAATGCTACTTGCGCGTCCTGGGAGGAAGCTCTGAAGAAGTTCTCAGGCGCCTTCAGAAGCGCCTGGGCCAGGGTCATCGTTCGGATATTGCCGACGCGGTCGCGCCGGTCGGGGCCCGGAAAGTCCTTCGCCTGGTAGTCCATGAGGGAAAAGCCGTTCGGCAAGGCCAGCACGCTGTTCTTGCCCAGTGGCGCGTGAACGACGACCTGGTTGGGCAATAGCGTCGTGCCGGCATGGAGCTTCAAGGAATAGTCGGCGGCAACACACCAGTCCCCGCCGAACCTGGCGTTGCAGTAGGCGGCAATGAAGTCCTTCATACTCGCGATCCATGGCGTCGTGTCGCCTGGCTTTGCCGAAGGGTTAGCGGACATGTACCAGCCCTGGATCACCGGTTGGACGTACCCGGCTTGGAGCAGAGCCTCCCGGTCTGCGCGGGAGAACTCGATGGTGCTGAAGACGTTTTGACCTTGTTGCTGCAGGACATGCAACGCTTCGAGGCCCGCTGCAAGGCGCCGCTGAGCAGGAGTGACCGTCCGCTTAGAGGTGCGGGTCAGACTGGTCGCCATGTCTCATCGCCTTGGTTGTCCTCAGCTCGCTCGAAGCCCTTCGAAAACCGATGGCTAGGTTTTATTGTAGCTAATCGCTAGGGTTTTCCGCAAACCAACGGCTAGGATTCGATGTAACCGGCGGCTAGGATTTGTTGTTGAAACGAAACATTTCCCATTTGAATCAATGACTTGCGCGAGCCGCCGTCAAAATTGAACCTAATCTTGATGGGATGCCGGCTTAACTTTGAACGAACTCAGGACCTGAGTTTCTCCGAGGTTGTCGCACGTGCTAACCCAGGAAATCAACGGCTTACGAGCCCCGTTTTCGAAGTTGCACCCCTCCTTTTTCACAGTTCCGCAGGCGCGCACAGGTGCCGCGAGGGATCCAACGGCCGCTTCCGGGCCCCTTTGCCGCCCGCTGCAGGCCCGGTTAGGGCCGAGGCTGTGTAGAAACGCGCAGCGTTGTCACGCCGGGCGGTTCGCCTACCGAGTTCACCCAGTGTTCTGGTGCGTCAGAACCCGTATTCCAGGCCTCGTGACGTCCGTTGTCTACGCGCACGAAGACACACCGGGGCTCATGCCCCCGCCAGCCGCATCGCCTTCATCGTTCTGGCAATACCCAGCACACTCATCACCCGCTTCAGGTTGTAAGCCAACACGTGAAGACTCATCTCGGTGCCGACGTGCTCCATGGTCTTCATCAAGAAATGCGTCGAACCCATCCAGTACTTCAGCGTTCCGAACACATGTTCGATGGTGGATCGTCGAAGTGTCATCGCATCGAGCTTGCGATCCAGCCGTCGTTGAACGCGTTCCAGCACTTCCTCATGTTCCCAGCGACGAATGCGGCGGTAGTCGCCAGTTGTGCATTGGTCCTTCATCGCGCAGCGTGGGCACGCACTGGTCCAGTAAACGCCAGCCTTGAGACCGCTCTTCTCAAGCGTGCTGTACCGATAGATTGCCCGCTCCCCTGCTGGGCACTGGTACTCGTCAGCGCTGGCGATATAGATGAAGTCGGTCTTGTCGAAGCGCCCCTCAGCCTTGGCATTCGATGTCATCGGCTTGGGCACGAAGGTCGTGATGCCGGCGTCCTCGCAGGCCTTGAGTTCCGTGCCGCTGAAGTAGCCACGGTCGGCGAACGCCTGCACCTTGCTCCTGCCCATCGCTTCGCGCGCGGCCAGCGCCATCTTGCTTAGCTGGGCTCGGTCATTGCCGACGTTCGTCACTTCGTGCGCAACGATCAGGTGGTGCTTGCGGTCCACAGCTGTCTGGACGTTGTAGCCCACTAAGCCTGTGCTCTTGCCTTGCTGGAGCATCGAGCGGGCGTCGGGATCCGTCAGCGAGCGCTGTTGGCCCGGTTCGCTCTTCAGCTGCTCCTTGGTCTCGTCCAGTTGCCGCATTTGCTCGCGCAGTTTGCTGATCTTCTCCTGCAGCCGTTCTGCCTTTGCTCCCAACTCGGCAGGTTGCGTCCGGTCCGCCGTCTCCAAGGCATCCAGGTAGCGCTGAATGCTTTGCTCGATCTGTTCCTTGCGCGCGTCGATCTTCCCAGGCGAGAAGTTTCGGTCTCGACTGTTCACCGCCTTGAACTTGCTACCGTCGATGGCCACGACGCCTTGGGAGAAGAGCTTGAGCTGGCGGCACAGAACGATGAAGCGTCGGCAAACGTTGCGGATCCCAGCGCCATTGCTGCGCCTGAAGTCGGCAATGGTCTTGAAGTCCGGTGCGAGCCGGCCTGTAAGCCACATCAGTTCGACGTTGCGTTGCGCTTCACGCTCCAGGCGTCGGCTGGACTGGATGCGGTTGAGGTATCCGTAGATGTAGAGCTTGAGAAGCACCGCCGGGTGGTAGGACGGGCGTCCGGTCGTTGCGGGATCTGCACCGTCGAAGCCGAGTGTTTGCAGATCCAATTCGTTCACGAAGGCATCGACGATGCGCACCGGGTTGTCTTCACCAACATAGTCATCGAGACACTCTGGCATCAGCGTGACCTGCTGTCGGTCCGCGCCTTCGATGAATCGCTTCATGGGCCACCTCGCTCAAAACGGGTTGACTCAATATAGACGACGGATTGACGTTTTCACACAGCCTCGGCCCGAAGCAACCGTGCTCCTTTGGGGGCCACGTACTGGGTATCCCCTGGGCGCTGCGTGCATGCGGCCAGCCGTGCACGCGCACCGCGTGGGCTCCTCCTAATCTGACTGCCATCTGATCCGCGGGATCAATCGAACGGCCGATCTCAGCCGAAGCCTGTATGAAGGCTCGAACCGGTCAGCTTCCTCTGGTACTGGGCTGCGCAAAGCTCGCCGGCTCCAACCCACCAGATTGCTCCAGGCTAGACCAACACAGTATGTTGGTAGCTTCCCGCTGACAGTGTATTGATGGCCGACGCCGGTATCTCCATGAGCAGCCGTGTGCGTTCAGGCGTGGCAACGCTGGTCAAGTGGTAGGCGGGACGGTCCTGCGCGTCGTAGAAAAGCCGGGTGACCTTGATGAGGGGGCTGCCCACGTCCGTCTTCAACAGGCTGGCTTGTTGCGGGTCCGCCAAGATCGCGGAGAACTCTTGCACCACTTTGCCGAACTTCACGCCCTTGCTGAGGATGATCTCGAACAGTGCGTTCTTCAGCAGGGTCTTGGGCGTGAGGTCCTGCGCCCACTTAGCCAGCACCCACGCGTCGGTAACCATCAAGGGCGTCTTGCCTGCACTGCGCAGCCGCACCACGTGATGGGCGACCCCATTCGGCTCGAGCTCGAGCAACAGCGCGATGTCTCCCGGCGCATGCACGGTCTCCACGGAGAGGACCTGCACTTGCGTGTCCTCCGCCTGCCGTGTGAGCGCCTCCAGCAGCGTCAAGGTGGCCTCACGCCGGGCTCCGTCCTTGCGCGGCAACACGAAGGTGCCCTTGCTCGGCACCTTTCGCACCAGCCCGTGCGACTCCAGATCCGCCACGGCGCGCCTGACGGTGATGCGCGAGACGCCGAACATCTGCTCGAGGTCGGCTTCCTTGGGGATCGCCGCACCCGCAGGAAAGGTGCCGCGCAGAATCTGGTCGCGAAGAACGATGTAAAGCTGGCGGTGCAAGGCAGTGCCGGGAGAGCGCTGCAAGCCGGTCGGCACGACCACAGATGCTGGCGCCGCTTTCTGTGAGCTCATGTAGATGATGTTTTGCACACGTTGATTCTTAGGATATTACATTAGCACCTTGCGACTCACTCCCTTGCGCGGTGCTTCAATCCAGCGGCGACGCCTGCGCTCAGTCGACGCTCATCTTCGAGTCCTTGATCACCTTGCCCCACCGCTCGATCTCTTCGGAGATGAAGGCCGAAAACTCCGCGGGACTGCTGCTGGTCGTGATCAGCACGCCCTGGCTCGTGAACTTGGACGCCACTGCCGGATCGTGCATGGCGGCGCGCATGGACTTCTCCAGCACGGCGAGAACCTCGCGCGGCGTTCCGGCCTTGGCTGTCGCGCCCCACCACACGTTGAGCGCGATGTCCGCGTGTCCGAGTTCCTTCAGCGTCGGGGCCGACGGAAACTGGGGCAGGCGCTGGTCCACGCCCACTGCAAGCACACGCATCTTCCCGCCAAGCACCATGGGGCCCGCAGAGGTGACGGTGTCATACATGAAGTCCACCTTGCCGCCCGCCACGTCCATCAGTCCGGGTGCGGATCCCTTATAGGGAACATGGGTGTTGGTCGAATTTGTCTTGGCGGAGAAGAGCGCGCCGAACAGGTGGCCGCCGGTGCCGACGCCCTGCGACGCATAGGCGAGCGGCTTGCCTGATTTTGCAGCCTTGACGAGATCGTCGAAGGTCTTGTACGGGCTGTCGTTGGGCACGACCAGGAATCCCGGGGAGACCACCAGTTTGGTCACCCCTTGCAGGTCCTTCCGGGGATCATAGGAAAGCTTGCTGGCCAGGCTGGGGTTGAGGCCAAGGGAGGGCAGGTCGCCCATGAACAAGGTGTATCCATCGGCGGGCGCCTGTTTGACGACGCTCACCGCGGGTTGCGCCAGGCCGCCGGGGCGGTTGTCGACGATCACCGGCTGCTGAACGATCTCGCCCAGCTTGTTGCCGACCTCGCGGGCCAGCTGGTCGGTGATTCCACCCGGTGCGTAAGGGACGACGATGCGGATGGGTTTGGATGGAAAGGCCTGCGCCGTTGCGAGCAGCGGACAGGCCGCCGCGAGGGCAATGGACAACCGGATGATCAGTGCTTTCACGAGCTTTCTCCTGGTGGGGGGCGAATCGAAGTGGGGGAAACAAATGGACGGGCATGAAGTTGTCAGCGCAGGGCGGCGGGGCTGGGGTCGGTGGTGGCGCCGGGCTCCACACACCCCAGCCGGCGCGACAAGTCCCGGCAGGTCGCGAGCAGCGCCTGCGGAGCGGCACCGTCCCAGTCGGGGGCGAGCCGGTCGACCTGCGAAATGATGGCCAGGGTCATCACCATGACGCCGCGCGCGTCGAAGATCGGCGCGGCGAAGGCGTTGGTCGGAATCTTGTGAAGGCGCATCGCGAGCACCGGGTCGACCACGCGCGCCAACCCGCGCGCCCGCGCCGCGGCAACGTCGGCCTCGAAGTTCGCGCGCTGCCGGGCTTCGTCTTCTTCGGGACCGCGAAAGAGGCGCAGGTCCTCGTCGATGAAGCTTCGCGTCACCTCCGGGGGCAGGAACGCAGCGAAGGCGCGCCCGGCCGCCGAGATGGTCACGCCGTACACCAGGCCCATGCGCAGGTTCTCGCTGATCGGGTGATCCGAGCGCTCCCAATTCACCACCGTCGGTCCATGGTTGCCCCACACGGAGAGGCAGAGGGTGTGCTGCCCGACGGCCGCGCAGATCGCCGGCATCTCGGCCGCCACCAGCTTCACGTCCTGGATCGACGCCGGCTTGTCCCAGCCGATCTGCGTGGAGACCGGCCCCAGGTCGTGCGCATAGGTGCTCATGTACCGGCCGCCGCCGAAGGCCAACGGCCTGCGGCTGGAATGTCCGACCCGTTCGACGCGCCCCATGAAGACGACGTGGTCCCCGGCCGGATAGGCCGCGACCTTGACGCACTCGAGGTGCGCGGCCGAGCCGCTGATGACGGGTGCGCCGCCCAGGCCGTCGTAATGATCGATGCCCGTGAACTTGTCGTCGTGCGACTTCGCGAACTGGTTCGACACGTGGATCTGGTCGTCGGCCAGGATGTTCACCACGAAATGCTCGCTCTCGTTGAACGCACCATGGCTCTTCGAGGTGAGCGCCTGGCACCAGAGCACCAGGGGCGGCTCGAGCGACACCGAGCTGAACGAGTTCGCGGTGACGCCGTGCGCCTTGCCGTCCGGGCTGCGGGTGGTCACGATGGTGACGCCCGTCGTGAAGGTGCCGAGCACGCTGCGCAGCTGGCGCTTGTCGAATGAATCAAGGGTGGCCATTGGATCTCCTAGGCAATTGAGTGGGCAGCGAGGTTGCAGTCATCCAGCTCGAGCAGATGCCCGAACAGCTGCTGCTTGGCCGTGAGATAGCCCACGTTCTCGCGCTGGGCGGCAGTCACGAGCGGAACCCGCTCGACGATGTCCAGTCCTAAGTTGGCGAGCCCTTCGTACTTGAGCGGGTTGTTCGTCATGAGCCGCATGCGGCAGATGCCGATCTGTCTCAGGATCTGCGTACCGACCGCGTAGTCACGCTGGTCGGCGGCAAAGCCCAGCTCGATGTTGGCCTGCACGGTGTCCGCGCCCCGGTCCTGCAATGCGTAGGCGCGCAGCTTGTGCAGCAGGCCGATGCCCCGCCCTTCGTGACCTCGCAGGTACACGATGACGCCGTGGCCCTCTGCCGCCACGAGGCTCATCGCCCTCGCCAGCTGGGGGGCGCAGTCGCAGCGCAGCGATCCGAACACCTCGCCCGTGAGGCACTCCGAATGCACGCGGACCAGCGGTGTCGTGCGGGCGCCAGGCTCGCCCATCACCAGGGCCAGGTGCTCCTGCCCACCTGGCAGCTCCCTGTAGCCATGCAGCGTGAACACGCCGTACTTGGTGGGCAGGCGACAGCTGCAAACCTCCTCGACGATGGCCTCGTTCCGCTTGCGCCAAGCGATGAGGTCCGTGATGGTGACGATCAGCAGGCCGTGCTGACGGGCAAACGCTTCCAGCTGCGGTCGCCGGGCCATGCTGCCGTCGTCGTTCACGATCTCCACCAGCACGCCGCCGGGGCGAAGGCCCGCGAGCCGGGTGAGGTCGACCGAAGCTTCGGTGTGCCCCGGCCGGACGAGCACGCCACCTTCGCGGGCACGCAAGGGGAAGACATGCCCCGGCCGGGTGAAATCGGAAGGCGCCGCCTGTGGGTCGACCAGGGCACGCAGCGTCGCCGCACGATCGGCCGCGGATATGCCGGTGCTGGTGCCGTGCCGCAAGTCCACGGACACGGTGTAGGCAGTACCCATGGCGTCGGAGTTCTGGGCCACCATCAGCGGCAACTGCAATGCGTCCAGCCGCTCTCCCGGCAGGCCGGCACAGATCACCCCGCTGCCGTGCCGAACCATGAACGCCAGGCGCTCGGGCGTCGCGTGCTCGGCGGCCAGGATGAGGTCGCCTTCGTTCTCGCGGTCCTCGCTGTCGACGACGACGAGCATCTCGCCGCGGGCCAGCGCAACGAGCGCCTGATCGATGGTTGCAGTCATTGCGGACTCCTTATCTTGCAGACCAGGCGATCACGCCGCCGAGGGTTCCAGGGCCAGCCGGACCCAGGGGCGGAGTTCGCGGTCTCGTCGGCACCAGGCTGCGATGTCTTCGGTGTAGCGGCGCGTCATGTCGATCTCGTCCCAGCCGTTGAGGAGGCGGATGCGCGAGACCGGATCCACTTGGAAATCGAAAGACCGCCCCTCGAGCGTGAGCTTGCAGGCCTCGAGATCCAGGTGGATCTCGACACCGCCGGGGGCCAGGAGATCGAGCACCACCTCGATGTCGGCTTGGGCGATGCGTGCCGGCAGCAAGCCGTTGTTCACCGCATTCGCCGCGAAGATGTCGCCGTGTGAAGGTGCCAGCACGCAGCGGATGCCGGCGTCCACCAGCGCATAGACCGCCGCTTCACGCGAGGATCCGCTGCCGAAATTCCGGCGCGCCGCGATGATCTTGGCGCCGTGGTTCCTTGGGTCGTTCAGCGGGAAGTCATTCCGCAGGGAACCGTCCGGCGTGCGGCGAAGGTCGTGGAACAGATACGGCGCGTAACCCGTTTCGGGCGTGCGCGCTTCCTTCATGAACCGGGCGGGCAGGACCTGGTCGGTATCGATGTTGATCTGCGACAGTGCGCAGGCGATCGCACGCAGTTGGACAAGCGGTTCCATCAGACTGCTCCCGGATTCAAGTCGCGAACGTCCACGAGGTGGCCGGCCACCGCCGCCGCCGCCACCATCGCCGGCGACATGAGGTGCGTGCGCGAGCCACGCCCCTGCCGACCCTTGAAGTTGCGGTTGGTGGTGGAAGCGCAGCGCTCGCCCTGCGCCAGCACGTCGCCGTTCATGGCCACGCACATCGAGCAGCCGGAACCAGCCCACTCCAGCCCCGCGGCCGTGAAGATCCGGTCCAGGCCCTCCTGCTCGGCCTGCGTCTTCACCAGGCTCGATCCCGGCGACACCAAGCCCGGCACGCGCGCACGGCGCCCGGCGAGAACGGCTGCCGCCGAACGGAGGTCTTCGATGCGCGAGTTCGTGCACGAGCCGATGAAGACCCGGTCGACCGGTATGTCCCGGATTCGCATGCCCGGGGCGAGGCCCATATAGTCGAGGGCGTCGCGCACATGCCTGGCCTTGCTGGCGTCCGCCATGCGCTCGGGGTCAGGCACGGTGGACGTGACCGGCAATGCGTCCTCGGGCGTGGTGCCCCAGGTCACCATGGGAACGATGTCTGCCGCGTCGAGATGGAGCTCGCGATCGAAGCTCGCGTCCGCATCGCTGGCCAGCGTGAGCCAGTCCTCGGCGGCACGGTCGAAGTCCGACCCTTGCGGCGCGAAGGGCCGGCAACGGACGTAGTCGAGCGTGGTCGCATCCGGCGCCACCATGCCGCAGCGCGCACCGCACTCGATGGACATGTTGCACAAGGTCATGCGGCCTTCCATGCTGAGTGCACGCACGGCGGCACCCGCGTATTCGATGATGTGTCCGGCCGCGCCGTCCGCGCCCAGCCGTGCAACGATCGTCAGCACCAGGTCCTTGGCCGTGACGCCATGCGAAAGCCTGCCATCCACGGTGATGCGCAAGCGCCTGGGCGGCTTCTGCCAGAGCGTCTGTGTCATGAGCACATGGGCAACCTCCGAGGCACCGACGCCGAAGGCCCAGGCACCAAGCGCGCCATGGGTTGACGTATGGCTGTCCCCTTCCACCACCAGCGTGCCGGGCAGCGTCATGCCGAGCTCGGGTCCGACCACATGGCAGATGCCCTGCCACGGGTGGTTCATTCCATAGTGCCGGATGCCGTACTCGCCGGCGTTGGCAGCGAGCTGGTCCATCATCCTGGCCAGCTCGCCCCCGGGATCGGCGCTGGCGATGGGGATCACGCGTCCGCGCGTCGGCGCATAGTGGTCGGCGATGGCCACCGTGAGGTCGGGCCTCGCGACCGTCTCACCCTTGGCGCGCATCTTGTTGAAGGCGTGGAACGAGCCTTCCTGCAGATAGTGCCTGTCGACCCATACGAGACTGGCGCCGTCCTCGCGCGTGGCGATCACATGCGCGTCCCACAGCTTCTCGAAGAGGCTGCGCGGCCTGGACGCGTCTTGCCTCATGCGGCCGGGCTCCTGGGCGAGAAGGTCATTCATAGCTGCGGGCGAGCGCCAGGAGTTCCGGCGTCCCGATGAGATCGTTGAAGGCGTTGAAGTCGAGCATCTGCTCCTGCTTGGGGAGCGTCGTGCCATGCTGCTTGAGGCTGGCGTAGTAACCCTGCAGCTGGCGGGCGGCGAAGCGCACGGTGCCGCCGGGAAAGATCACCACGCGGTAGCCGCGCTCGCTCAGTTCCGGGACGCTCTGGACCGGTGTCTTGCCACCCTCCACCATGTTCGCGAGCATCGGGATGCGCGCGGAGAAGATGCCGCAGAGGCGGTCCATGTCCGCAGGGGACCGCGGTGCTTCGATGAAGAGTGCATCGACGCCCGTCTCCAGGTACGCATCGGCGCGCTCGATGGCGGCCTCCAGGCCTTCCACGGCGATGGCATCCGTGCGGGCCATCACCAGCATTCCGCTCTGACGCGCGTCCAGCGCGGCGCGCAGCTTGCCGCACATCTCGGACTTCGAGACCAGCGTCTTGTTCTCGAGGTGTCCGCATCGCTTGGGGAAGGTCTGGTCCTCGAGCTGGATCATGGCCGCGCCCGCACGCTCGAAATCCCGGACCGTGCGCTGCGTGTTCAACGCGTTGCCGAACCCGGTATCGCCGTCCACGATGAGGGGTGTCCGGACACGGTCCGTGATCCGCGCGCAGGTGTCGACGGCTTCCTTGGCTGTCGTGAGCCCCACGTCGGACCGGCCGAACTGCGTGTACGCCACGGCGCCTCCGGAGAGATAGAGCGCTTCATGGCCCGACTGCTCGGCCAGCAAGGCCGTGAGGGCGTCGTACACGCCGGGGGCCAGCACGGCCGGGCCGCGTTGCAGGCGCTGCTTGAGGGTGGAGCCAGAAGTCATTCAATCCTCACGGTGGCTTGTTGTGGACGGGATTTCGTTCGTGTACCAAGGCGTCGGTCACTCAGCCGGCAAAGCGCCGCCCCACCCGCCGGCGCGGCGGGTGACTTCGCGCTTCGCCGCAGCACTGCGCGGCGGCGGCTCGTTGGTTCAGTCGATGCTGGAGAGTTCCGAAATCGCAATCACGCGCGAGATGGCACGCAGCAGCGCGATGGACGAGTCATGCTCCTCCTGGTTCGCCGCGGCGCAGGCATCCTCGACGACCACGACGCGGTAGTCGCGGTCGTGCGCGTCGCGTACGAGGCTCTGCACGGCCCATGCAGTGCTCACGCCGGCGACCACCAGCTGCTTGACCTCCTGCGCACGCAGCGCCGCTTCGAGCGGCGTGCCATAGAAGGCATTGATGCGCGGCTTCTCGATGACCAGGTCCGCTAGGCCTGCGTTCAGATTCGGGTGGAACTCGGTGCCCGGTCCTCCGATCGCGAGCGCCCCGTAGTCCTTGGCCTTGCCGAACATGGGCGAGAACGCGGGCGCCTCGTGGTAGCCGGGCCTGAACCCCACCTTCACCAGCACCCGCAACCAGTCCTTGGCCTTGGCATGCGCCAGGAGGGTGTTGGCATGCTTAATCACCTGGCGTTTGGCGGCGTGCTCGGCGGAGCGCGCGATCTTTCCACTCGGGTGCATGATGTCGACGATGAAGTCGAGTCCGATGAATGCAGTTTTCACATGAGTTCCAGGTCAATGATGTTCGGGGGGATGATCGGTGGCGTGGTCACGGCTTGCCGCCGTCCACGTTGAGCTCCATGCCGGTCATGAAGGAGGCTTCGTCGCTGGCCAGGAAAAGCACGACCGCGGCGATTTCCTCCGGGCGTCCGAGCCGTTGCAGTGCCCGGACCGAAGCGAGGTCATCGAAGACCTTCGCCTGCGCTTGCGCATCCAGGCGTTCCACGAACTTGCGCGGCATGGGCGTGTCGACAGGCCCGGGGCAGATCACGTTGAAGCGTATCGGCGCGAATTCCTGCGCAGCGGCTTTCGTGAGGGCATTGACCGCTGCCTTCGATGCGCTGTACGCGCCCAGGTTCTTGAGCGGTCTCAATGCGGCGCCCGAAGAGATGTTCACGACGGAGCCCGACCGCCTGTCGATCAGCGGCAGGGCACCCCGGATCATCAGGAACGTGCCGCGGCCATTCACGGCGGCGAGCCGGTCCCATTCGGCCACCGTCGTTTCGACCAGCGGCTTGCCGAGAATGATGCCCGCGTTGTTCACGAGGATGTCGAGCGCGACCGATTCCTTCGAGAGTTCCCGATAGAAGCTGTCCACCTCCTGCTCCAACGAGATGTCGAGCTTGCGGTACTTCACTTCGGGGCTGATCGCGTGCAGTGCTTGGACGGCGTCCGAAGCGGCGTCCGCGAGATCCACGGCGATCACCTTCGCACCCTCGCGGGTGAAAGTGCGGATGATTTCCAGGCCGATTCCACCCGTGGCGCCGCTGACGATCGCGGTCTTTCCCGCGAGACGCGGCGACGGTTGATGCTGTGTATTCATCGGGTCCTCCAAAGCTCAGTGACGCAGGCCCGCTTCGCGCAGCAGCGGCATGATCTTCTGGTCGAAGTAATCGAGTTCCTTCACGTAGTCCAGGAAGTACAGCACCACGCCTTGCAGGCCTTGTTCAGAGTAGACCTGCAGCTGCTCCACGATCTGTCGCGGTGTGCCGATGAGCGCGTTGGTGCCATAGCCTGCAACGAACTTCTCCTGGGACTTCGCGAGGCGTTCGTTGAACGACTGGCTTTCGATGCCGAGCACGGCCATCATGTTCTTAGCGGCCACCCAGTCGCCGTGCTCCAGGATGGATTGGTAGACGGCGTGCGCCTCGTCCTCCGAGTCCCGGGCGATGACCAATGCGGAAGCGCAGACGCCGACATTGCGGTGGTACTTGGACCTGGCGATGTCCTTCACCGCCATGAACTTCTTGATGTTCTCCACCTTGTCGACGCTTGCGAACGCAAAGTCGACGTTCTTGGCGGCGAAGTCCATGCCTGCGCCCGAGGTCCCTGCATTGATGAGACACGGTCGCTGCTGCAGGGGCTTGGGGTCGCCTTGCACGCCCTTGAGCTGGAAAAACTGACCTTCATGGTCGAACGGTTCATCGGTGCTCCAGATGCGCTGCACGATGTCCAGCCACTCGTCGCCATAGGCATAGCGCAGATCGTGCTCACGCATCGATCCGCCGAACATCTCCATCTCGGGTCGGAACCATCCCATGACCAGATTGATGCCGAAGCGCCCGCCGGAGATGTGGTCGATGGTGGCGGCCTGCTTGGCTGCGACGACCGGGTGCACCGTGGAGACGTGCGACGTCGCGAAGACCCCGATGTTCTTCGTCGCCTGCGCCATCGCCGCGGCGAAGGTGTAGGTCTCGAAGGAGGTGCCGTTGAAGTTGGTCTTGCCGCCGAAGCCCCGCCAGCGCCCCAGCGGCAGCGCGATCTCGAACCCCATCTGGTCGGCCTTCGTGACGATCTGCAGGGCCTGCTGCCACGTCATCTCGAAGGTGGTGGGCGCCTCGCTGATGATCAGGCCGTTGCTGCAGTTCATCCCGAAGACGCCCAGCTTCAGTTTCTGGTCGTTCATCAGCGGATGGATGCGGGGTGCTGCGTGCGCTTGGCTGTTGCTCATTGTTTGCTCCAGGTTTGAAGGGGGCGCGCCAGTCACATGGCGCGTTGGCGGGCCGAGACGGCCCGCCTCAGCATGACAAGGCCGACGGTTCCGACGACGATTACGGTCACGCCGTAGACCACGATCGGCCAGGTCTGGTTGTCGAAGGTCTTCAGCAAGCTCAGGGCGATCATCGGCGTGAATGCACCCCCCAGCAGCACGCCGAGATTCGCACCCAGCGAGACGCCGGAGAACCGCACCTCGGGCCCGAATGACTCCACCAGGAGCGCGGCGGTGGGCCCGTAGAACGCCGAGTTCAGCGCCAGCGCGGCGGTGACCGCGATGGTGATCAGCGTCATATTCCCGGTCTGCAGGAGCCCGAAGAACTGGCTCAGCATGACCACGAGACCCAGTGCACCGAACAGCATCACGGGCATCCGGCCCAGCTTGTCCGACAAGGCGCCGAAGGCGACCAGCGCGAAGATCTGGACGAAGGATGCGATGGCCACGGTCGTCATCATGTGGGGCAGCGGCACTTTCAGTGTGCCGACGCAATACTGCACCGCAAACACGATCACCAGGTAGTAGATGCACTGGCTGACGGCGAACACCGCGGCAGAGCAGGCCACCTCACGCGGGTAGGTCCGGATGGCGACCAGCAGCGGCTTGCGCGGCGGGCCGCTCCTGGCGACTGCCGCCTTGTATTCAGGCGTCTCGATGGTCTGATTGCGCACCCACAGGCCCAGCGCCAGCACCACGATGGCGAAGAGGAACGGCAGGCGCCAGCCCCACGCCATGTAGTCCGACCCGGTGAGGGCGGCGGCCAGCTTCAGCATGCCGGTCGCGAGCAGCAGTCCCAGCGGCACCGCGGCCTGCGGCAGCGACCCGATCAGGCCGCGACGATGCACCGGTGCGTGCTCCACCGACATCAGCACCGCCCCGCCCCACTCGCCTCCGTACGCAATGCCCTGGAGGAGCCGCAGGACGACCAGGATCACGGGCGCCGCCAGACCGATCTGCGCATAGGTCGGCAGCAGACCGATGCAGACGGTGGAGATGCCGATCATCATCAATGACAGGAGCATCAGCGGCTTGCGGCCGATCCTGTCGCCGTAGTGGCCGAAGAGCATCCCACCCAACGGCCGGGCCACGAAGCCCACGGCCAGGGTTGCGGCGGCAAGCATCGTCCCCAGGAACGGATCGGACGCGGGAAAGAATAGCGGCGCAAGGACGACCGTGGCCACGCTCGCGTACAGGAGGAAGTCATAGCTCTCCAGGACCATGCCGAAGAAGCTTCCTGCGATGGAACGCCGGGATGCTGCCGAGGTTGGCTGGGCACTCGGGGCCGACGGCGCGATGGTCGCACCATGGGTCAGCGGCACAGATGGGTTCATGAAGTAGCTCGGTTGGACGGAGGGGGCGACGTCGGTTCGTCGCTGCGACGAACCAACTATAAGGTCATTACGTTATGACCTTATAGTGGAATACCCGTACCCTAGCTTTTGTCCGCAGCGTCTTTACCCGCCGGCCATTGGCCAGCTCATCAAACACAAAGTCCATGCTCCACACCTCGTTGGGTTGGATCGGGCGTACCAGTGGCTGGCGCTCTGGCACCGGCAGCTTCTTGCGCCGCCGCTCTCGCACCATCAAGCCCTCTTCGCGATAGATCCGGTAGGTGCGCTTCACGTTGATGGCCCAACCGTCGATTTGCAGCCGGCTGTGCAGCATGCGGTAGCCGTGGCGGCGGTGCTGCCCCGCGAGCTCCTTCAGGCGCTCGCGCAAGGCCGCATTGCCGTCGTCGCGGGGTTCGTAGCGCAGCGTGCTGGCACTCATGCCCACCAGCCCGAGGGCCCGGCGTTCGCTAGGCCCAGACCCCGCAACTGCCGCACGACCTCGCGCCGCGCCGCCACGGCCTTCACTTTCCCTTGAGCACCTCGCGCATGGCGTCGATCTCGAGCATCGAGTTGGCCAGCAGCTTCTTCAGCTTAGTGTTCTCTGCCTTCAGCGACTTCAGGCGCTGCGCGTCCGAGACGTTCATGCCGCCGAACGTGGCCTTCCAGGCGTAGTAGCTCGGCTCGCTGAAGCCATGCTTCCTGCACAGCTCCTTGACCGGCATGCCCGCATCGGCCTCACGCAGGAAGCCAATGATCTGTTCCTCGGTGTATCGCTTCTTCATCGGTCCGATCTCCATTTCGGGTTGATCGGACTCTAGACCTAAGCTCTACGAATCCCCGGGGGCAGCGCAGGACGGGTGCGCCGACGAAGATTTCGCAGGTGAGGAGTTCGCGCTTCATGCTTGCAGCGCTTTCAGATTTTGCTTGTGCCGCATTCTGCCGGGGCGCGAAGGCCAGACGGCGCCCAAAGTGGGTATCCATTGAGCCCCAGTCGCCGATGAGCATCTGGCCGCATTCTGCCGGACAGCCGCCTGCTTCAGCAGGGCTGGGCGGCCGGCCGCCTCAGGCGTCAGTCTGCTCTGCCAGCTCCAGCGCATCCTCAACCTCGATACCAAGGTAGCGCACGGTCCTCTCCAGCTTGCTGTGGCCAAGCAGGAGCTGCACGGCGCGCAGGTTCTTCGTGCGCCGGTAAATCAACGATGCCTTCGTCCTGCGCATCGAGTGGGTGCCCTAGGTCGCGCTGTCTAGGCCAATTTCCTCCACCCAACCGTCCACGATGCGGGCGTACTGCCGGGTCCCGATATGCGGCGACTCATGAACCCGGCTCGGGAACAGAAAATCACCCGGGTTCAGCTGCGCCGTATCAATCCACGCTTCGACGGACAGCCGCGTTGGGTTCGTCATCTCGAACTGGACCGGTTGTCCAATCTTCTGCTGCATCACCTTCGCGCGAGCTGCAACCCGCTCGCCGGTGGATACATCGCGAACCCTGAGGTACGCAAGGTCGCAGGCTTTAAGCTTGCTGTCGATGCCGAGATTGAAGAGCGCGAGGTCTCGCACCTGGCTTTGGAGCTGCAAACGCACTGGGATGGCCCAAATTTCCTTGAGCCTGAAGGGCGTTTTCTGCCCGACGAGCTTGCCCTTGTTCCACGGCTCGCGATGACTCGCAGTTGCTTCCATGATGAGCTCCTGTATGGGAGTCGGCGCAGACAGTTATCACGACAGCCCGCGAGATTCTTCCGCGGGCGCGGGGCGATTTGTGGAATTTGACCTTCACCAAGCGGACATTCAGCGCCAGTGTCTACCTCGCGCCCAAAGACCATCGGGCGCCTTACCCCTCTATGGAAACCGACTGGACGATATTCTGGAACTGCTCCAGGACCTCCTCGTGGTACTTGCGCAAGTAGCGCATCACCTGTGGGTTGTCGATCAACTTGCCGATGTACCCACGGGCCACCACCAGATTAAGAATGTCCTCACCGTAGGTCTGTTCTGCCAGTTTGTATTGGTCCTGCAGATTAGCCATCTCATGCTCCATGCGGTCAACCTGTTCCTGGCTGACGGCTTTTTCGAGCCGGCGCCGCTGGCCAGCTACTAGCATTTCGACAGGGGTGGCCATCAGCAGCGCCCGCGCATAGGGAACCGTCAAGGTGTTCGCAGCGATCATCAGTTCGACGCACTCGATCTGACGAGTGGGCTTCATCTGGCGCAAGGCTGTGGACACCTCGGTGGAGAACTGCCGCTCCTTCAGAAGCTCCGCCGCCTCGGCGCAGATGCCGTTGAGCAGGTTCGCTTTCCTCATGAGCTGTGCAGTGTCCACGCACAGCGCCCTGGCCAGCCTATCAGGCGCCACTCCACGCTCCAACGCGCGGCGGATCATGTAGTGTTCCTGGATCGTCGCGAGGCGGTTGACACGATTGTTGTAGGTGTAGCTCTCGTCGTCCGAAGCGACTAAACAGGGCACCTCCGTGCGCTGCAGTTCCTTGAGCACCAGCAGCCTCAGGTGGCCGTCCAGCAGAAGATGATGGCCGGTCTTCCTGTCGACAGCGCCGACGGCGAGCGGCTCGATCAGGTCGACCTCGCGGATCGAGGCAAGGATCAGCTTGAACTTCTTTGTCTCAAGGACGGCATCCGGCCAGATCTTGGAAGGAAGGATCCGGTCGATCGGAAGCACCAGCGGCTTGGGGATGAACGCGAGCGAGACGGCCACATCACTCACCCTCGGACGATGTGGTCCGCCAGATACTTCGGAACCGTATCCAGGCCCTCGGCGCGCAGGAGATTGCAAAAATTTTCGTCCGCCGCCAGCTTGCGCAGCGCGCCAATGACGAACGCCAGGCGCTGCTGCGCGACCGCCGCTCGGCGCACGAGAAGACGTTGCCGCTGCACCTCCTTCTGATAGGCCCGCACCAGGCTCGAGGAGGTGATGGCGGTGTTCGACGATGACGACGGGGCCCTTCTCAGGCCTTTTCCCGCGGACTGGCGCCGCAGGACCAGGCGCCGCGCGTTCATCAGCTGATGGCCTCGCAACTGGCCGCTTTCGTAGGCCTCGTGCAGTGCGGCTTGTATGGCCTTGCTGTCATCACCTGCTCCTGCGATGGTCATAGCTGCCCTCATCGAGATGGAGCCGGAGCACACCGCCGACAGCAGGCGCTCCTCACCGCAGTTCAGAAGCGTCAGGACGTCCTCGACGTAGCTCGCCCCCAACCCCACCTTCTGCGCGATCTCCCGGGCCTTATACCCCTTGTCGCGAAGCTGCGCGATACCTGAGAGCAGTTCAATGGGCTTGTAGCGCCGCCGAGCGATGTTCTCTGCCAGGCTCATGATGAAGGCATCATCATCGCTGGCGGTAACCACCAACGCCGGAATGCGTTCCTCGCCGAGCTTGCGGAATGCCTTGACGCGGCCTTCGCCGCAAACGAGCAGGTATTTCTCAGCGCCGTCGTCCCCGATCCTTGGGGTCACCGTGATGGGTTTTTTCAAGCCGATGTTCTGTATGTTCTCGACGATCTCATTGAAGACCTCCTGGTTGCGATCCCGAGGGTTCAGCACCTCAATGCGAGAAATGGGAATCATCCGAAGTTCTGGCTGTGCGCTTGCCGTCATGCCGCTCTCCTGAGGCGGAATCGCTCCGCCATGCCATAGAAGTAGTCCAACGAATCGAATCGAAAGCTCTCCAGTTCGATCGCATTCTGTTCAGCCAGGCTGAGCGCGCTGGCGCCGAACTGCAGATGGGGCAGTAGGTAGTAGTCCAGTGCCACCTTGTTCTCGGGTTGGAGCCTGACTACGACGGTGATGTCCGGGCGCAGGCTGGTGTCCAGGCGCACCCTCCAGTGTCGCCGCCCGAATTCGTTCGACCTGCATCTCGAGAGCACGATGGATGCCCGGAACTCCTGGTTCACGTCCAGCAGGTCCGTGGCTGGGTCCACAACGATCTGGCCGCCCAGAGCTGCGACCTGCGCCGCGGTTTCGGCCACGATCCGCGGGTGCAGTTGACGCAGGTAGCGGTTGATCTCCAGATAGCGATAGTCCCTCCCGGGCGTGAAACCCACGAGCTGGTACGCCCGCAGCAAGCTGCCGAACCGCAGCGCGTACACCGAGGAGGACGGCATGTCGTCGGTCTCGTTGATGACGAGGCCGGAAAGGAACCCCCGACGCTCGAACAGACGCCGGAGGCGCTCAATCAGCTCTTCGTCGCTGAAGCGCCTCGCTCGGGCCCGGATGATGCCCTGGACCGTGAAGAAGAGGTCGCGCGGAACGATGCCTTCGAACGCCCCGTCCTTCCTGATCCACATGTCCGGCGTGTTGAAGACATGGACCTTCTTGAGCTTGAACGAGGTGCGGTTGTAAACATTGTTCCCGATGTACTTTTCGTTGGTCAGGATCTCATGCACCGCTGCCCGGCTCCATTCGCGTCCCGTTGGCGTACTGATGCCCGCCGTGTTGAGCTTCACCGCGATGGTGGCCTCGCTCATGTCGTCGTCGACGAACCAGCGATAGACCTGGAGCACCATGTCGACCTCGGCCTGGGGACCGGGCGTCAGGACTACCCGATCCGTCTGCAGACTCTTGTGCTCGCCGCGGCCCAGCTGAAACTTGACGGATCCGCTCTGATCGATGAGCAGGCGCCGCAGGCCGTATCCGGCCGCGCCGCCCTGCCGGAACCCCAGTTCCACCTGCCGGCACTGGCCGGCGAAGACCTTGACGGAGAGCTCGCGGCTGTATTCCCCGGCCATCGCCCGTTTGACCCCCTTGACGATGGTGGAGACCGGGGAGCCGTCGTTCTCGAACTGTTCGGCGCAGTAGGCCACCTGTATCCCCGCGCGCCGGCAGATGTATTCGTAGTACGCGCTCTCGTCGGCGTCCTGGAAGCGTCCCCATCGGCTCACGTCGTAGACCAGCACGACGCTGAAGTCGGCGGTCCCGGACTGCACATCGTGGATCAATTGCTGCAAGCCCAGGCGGCCGTCAATGCGAAGGCCGCTCCTGCCTTCATCGGCATAGGTCCTCACGATCAGGATGCCGCGGCGCTCGGCGTATTCGCGGATTTTGTCGGACTGATTGAGCGTTGAATACTGCTGATGCTCGGTCGACATCCGAACGTATTCGGCTGCCCGGAATGGCGCGGCGGCCTCGCCACCGCAGCGTTCGAGTCCGTGATCGATCGACATGGCTGCCAGGTGATTTGAATCAGCTTTTGGTGTGTTGGAAGGTAGCAGCAAGTCGCCGGCAGTTCGAACAAGTCCTCTCTTTGCAATCACAAGCGACTCAAGGGCCGGAGGACGGCAACACCCTCAGGCTGACGACCCAGACGTCCTTCTTTGCAATTCCGGGGGCGGCCTGTAGGAGCCGCAGCTCATAGATTCCCGCAGGAAGCGGCGGCGGGGACGAGTCCATCTTTGCAATCACACGCTTGCGGTTCCGGGCGCGCTGCTGCGCTCGGTTTCCGCTGGCATAGTTAGGATTGGTATCCCGATAGGTGCGCCAGTACTCCGGATTGCGCTCGGACCATGCTTTTTGCGCGTGGGCCTGGTTTGCCAGGTAGTCCGGGTCGCTCCTTCGTTTCGCGATCTGCCACAGGCGTCGTCGTTCCCGTTGGCAGTCCGGTAGCGCGCAGTACATCTGGCGCGGCACTTGAGGGGCCGGCACGAAAGCCTGCCCACAGGACGAGCACCAGCGAGTCGCCATGGGACACCTCGACGCAGAATTGAAGCTCTGCGTTCTACGGCATCGCTGAGGAGGGTGGCGGGGAGCTCATCTTCGTGCTGAGCAGCTTGCAACCGAAGGTATCCCGTCACCGCGGCCTTCCCTGCACGCCGTCATACCCCAGTGCTCCCTTTGTTGCAGAGGGAGTTCCAGGCTAACGACCTGCTGCCTGGACGATGAAGACCATCAGGATGGTCACCCCACTGGGGTGAACGCTCAGGGTGGGAGTTGGTCGAGGTGGTCGATGGTGTCACGAAGGCGTTCAAATGCGATCAGCGTCGCCGCGAACTGATCCTTCCCGATGCTGTGCTCATCGAGCATCTTGAAGACGAACGCCTCAAAGTCATCCCCAACGGTCCCTTCAAGCAGCGAGTGCTCCTCGAGGATGACGTTGCCGCGCAGCAGCAGATCCGCCATCGCTCGCGCCATGTGAGGGTGCGCCGCTTCGAAGGCGTCAACGAGCATCTTGATCTCTTCGGGTGTTGCCGGCATGCTGTGTCCTTCAAAAGTCCTGTCAAACAGAGATACGTCTGGCCCACGATTCTGCCGGGTGGCCCGCCGGACTGCGCAGCGAACGTCATGTGCAAGACGCGGCCGAGGTCAGGCGATATCGGCGGCATGCGGTTGGGACTGGAACTGCATGAGCCGGCTGGCGCTTGTTCGCCGTCCCGCGGTTGGGGGGGCCAAGCTCTCTGCGCTCAGGTTGCGCAGTTTGTGAACGAGCAGTAGAGGCGAACCGAGGGTTCGCAAGGGGAAAAAGCTATGCGCGCCGCGGGATACGTTCGCATGTCATCTGACCGACAAGAGCTTTCCATTGGCACGCAACTGGCCGCAATACATGGGTATGCCCAGGCCAACCACATCGAGGTGGTTCGAGTCTATGAGGACGCTGCCAAGAGCGGATTGCAGATCTCGAACCGGGAGGGCATGAAGCGCCTTCTGAGGGACGTGATGGACGAGCCCCGCCCCTTCGATCTGGTTCTGGTCTACGACGTGAGCCGGTGGGGGCGCTTCCAGGACATCGATGCGGCCGCCTACTACGAGTACACCTGTCGGCTGCACGGCGCCAAGGTGATCTATGTGCAGGAGGTCTTCGGCTCGGACGATGAACCTATGACCGCGCTTCTGAAGACGCTCAAGCGCGCCATGGCGGCCGAGTACGCACGTGAACTGGGCGTAAAAACCCGTGCCGGCCAGGACCGCGCCGTTCACCTCGGGTATCAGATGGGGCCACTTCCCTGCATTGGCCTGACGCGCATGGCCGTTGATCGAGTTGGGAAAAGACGGCCGCTGGCTCGCGGGCAGTCAAAGGCCTCGCAGGGCGAGCGGATCGCATGGGGGCCCGGTCCGCCAGCAGAGGTAGCGCTGACCCGGAAAATCTTCAGCATGTACGCGGACACGAACGCCACGATCAGGGGCGTCGCCCGCCAGTTGCGTGCGGTGGGGACGACCGCACAGGACGGGCGGCTGTTCACGGAATCGATGGTAGATCGACTGTTGCGCTGCGAGGCGCTCGCCGGCAACTTTGTTTGGGGCAGTGAGCGCTATATCGGAGGCCTCAGCAGGAAGAAGCGCCCCGTCACGCGCGCGGACAACGTCATTGAGCCGGTGGTTCCGGCCGACCTTTGGATGCGGGTACAGGCAAAGCTCTGGGCCCGTCGAAGACTTCGTCGTGACAAGGAGCAGTTGCTCCAGGTGCTTCGTGAGAGGCTGACCGAGCACCCCGAGTTGAACGCCTTGGATCTCGATGCGTTGGGGCTCCATTCGAAGAAGGCCTATACAAATGCATTTGGATCGGTGTCACGAGCGCTGGAGTTGGCTGGCCGTGACTCGGGGGCGGTCCGCGCACTCCACGAGCGAAGAAAGCTGGTCGGCAGAAAGGTCGGTGATCGAATGACATCCGACATAGCGGGGTTGCTGCAAGAGATCGGCATGGACTGCCGTGTCCATCCCCGAAGCCGGGTGCTCGTGATCGGAGGGACGGTGAAGCTGCGCCTGCAGTTGCTCTGGCCGCGAACCTACCGAGGCGTTCAGCGGTGGCATGTCCTGAAGTCGCGACGGCCTGTTGCGCACCTGGTGCTGCTCGCCCAGATGGATGATGGAGGCAGCGCAACCCGGTTCGTACTTCTCAACCCGAAGGAGTATCGGGAGACGGCACCATGGCTCGATGAAGAACTACCCCCATACCTCGAGCCGATTGCCACGGGGGTGGAGCTTATTCAGGCTTTGCGAGTCAGGCTGGCGCAATAGCCTAGTCGGGGTCGCCTTGGCACATCAAGCTCCTTTAAATGAAGGCGATTTGGGCGGCGCCGGCGACCGTCCGGTCCTGGCCGAGGTTGTGTGGAAACTCCGTTGATGGTCGCCTATATTGAGCCAACCCGTCTGAGCCAGGTGGCTGCCCATGAAGCGATTCATCGAAGGCGAGGACCGACAGCAGGTCACTCTGCTGCCAGAGTGCCTTGATGACTATATCGGCGAAGACAACCCGGTACGAGTCGTTGATGCGTTCGTGGAAGAACTCGATCTCCATGCACTGGGCTTCGAGGGCGTTGAACCCGCAGCCACCGGTCGCCCTTCGTACCACCCGTCGGTCCTGCTGAAGCTCTACATCTACGGCTATCTGAATCGCATCCAGTCGAGCCGACGCCTCGAGCGCGAGGCGCAGCGCAATGTCGAGCTGATGTGGCTCACCGGCCGGGTGGCGCCTGACTTCAAGACCATCGCCGACTTCCGCCACGACAACGGCGTCGGCATCCGCAATGTCTGCCGCCGCTTCGGCGGCCTGTGCCGCGACCTCAAGCTGTTCACGCACGCCATCGTCGCCATCGACGGCAGCAAGTTCAAGGCGGTCAACAGCCGCGACCGCAACTTCACCGCCGGCAAGATCGATGCACGTCAGCGGCAGATCGAGCAGAGCATCCAACGCTACCTCGATGCCATGGAGACCGCCGATCGCACACAGCCTGCGGAGGTCGAGGCCAAGACCGAGCGGTTGACGGACAAGATCAAGAAGCTGCGCGAGCAAATGCGGGAGCTGGACCGGACCAAAGAGCAACTGAAACACGAGCCCGATGGCCAGCGCTCGACCACCGATCCCGATGCGCGTTCGATGAACTCACAAGCCAAGGGCTCGGGCCTGTTGGGCTACAACGTTCAGGCGTCGACGCCAGGCATCACCTGATCGTGGCGCACGAGGTCACCAACGACGGTAACGGCCGCGCGCGAGGCGATGGGCAAGACCAAGCTGCAGGCCCTCGCCGACCGCGGCTACTTCAACGGCACGGAGCTCAAGGCCTGCGAGGATGCGGGCATCACGACCTATGTGCCCAAGCCGATGACGTCGAACGCCAAGGCCGAGGGTTCGCTTTGACAAGAGCGACTTCATCTACATCGCCAAGGCTGACGAGTATCAGTGCCCTGCGGGCGAACGGGCCATCTACAGGTTCACCACCTTCGAGAAGAATGGCAACAAGCTTCGTGTCTATTGGACCAGCGCCTGCCCCACATGCCCGATGAAAGAGCAGTGCACGACAGGCGACTATCGTCGCATCCGTCGCTGGGAGCACGAAGAGGTGCTTGAGCGCGTCCAGCAACGCCTGGACCGCCAGCCTGGCATGTGCTGGCATACAACCTGAAGCGGGTGATCTCGATCCTGGGTATTGCCAGAACGATGAAGGCGGTCAGGCTGGTGGGGGCGTGAGCCTCCTTAACGGCCCTTTGCAGCTCGCGCAGCGACCCTCGGTCGGATAAAACCCACGTTTGTGCAACGAGACTACTGGATGACCCGGTGGCACCGATGACGCCCACAAGGCCGCGTGTTCCGCATACTCGCAAGTCAAAGCCGTTTCCAAACGGCCATCGGCCGGATGGAGGCGCCTGCGTAATCAGTTCGTCGCAGCCTGGGCAAGGCGCGCTATCCGCTGCGCTGTGCAAGGCCTCTGAGGCGACGTGTGCCTATGACACCGACTACAAGGTGC
The DNA here is from genome assembly GCF_901827175.1 of Variovorax sp. RA8. Taxonomy (NCBI): domain Bacteria; kingdom Pseudomonadati; phylum Pseudomonadota; class Betaproteobacteria; order Burkholderiales; family Comamonadaceae; genus Variovorax; species Variovorax sp. RA8. Next base: position 410,377 of record NZ_LR594663.1, read on the forward strand.
ACGCAGAAGCCCACGAACAAAAGGACTCCCCCCACCAATAACCAAGATTGGGCCGGCAAAACAAGCATGACGGGAATCGTGGTCAGTTCCGCGGCGAGCATCACGGCCATTTGGATGCGCCCGAACTTTTCTTGCGACCAGGGCGCGCTCGTTGCTGGGTTCTTTCTTGAGCAACGCTCGCCACGGCCATAGAGCGCCGCCTCCAAGGAGCACCTTGAAGACAAGCATCGGCGGCTTCAGCCCGAACGCGGATGCTGCGACCGAGCCGAGATGCGTCACAGGCCCAGAGCGCATAGCCGCAAGCCCCTTGAGGTTCTGCGGCTGCCCAAGCCCTTTGCGAAGGCCGAGAACCGGACTTCTAATCCTATGACTCCAACGTCGTATCGTCTCCAGGCGGCCCTGGGCACCCTGTACCCTTCGTCCTCTCATGCCGCGCACACCGAATTCAGCGCGCTGTCGTGATCGCAATGCCGCGAATCTGTCCTGCCTTCGCCGTCGCCGCCGGTCGCGGATAGCGATCGGGCAGGAGCCGATGCATCAGCTCGGCTTCGCGTGCCCGCGCCAGCGCAAGGCTCGCCAGCTTCACATGCCCGTAGCCGCGGATCGCCAGCGGCACCGCAGCCACCTGCGCCGCCAGCTCTTGGTTCGTCGATGACAGCACCGACGCCAGCTCGTCCAGGCGCCGCTCGAACTGCGCGATAAGCCCGCGCTCCAGGCGCCGCTCCGCCGTGTGGCCGAAGGGATCGGCAAACGTGCCGCGCAGCCGCTTGCCTTGCGCCAGCCATTTCATGGCCGGCAGCATCCACGCGCCAAGACGCAGCTTGGCAGGCGGCCTGCCATCGCGAGGCCGCGAGAGCAGCGGCGGCGCCATGTAGAACTCCAGCTTGACGTCGCCTTCGAACTGCTCGCGCAGCTGCTCGCGAAAGCGCCCGTCGCTGTAGAGCCGCGCCACCTCGTACTCGTCCTTGTAGCTCATGAGCTTGAGTAGACTGAGCGCGGCGTGGCGCGTCACCGGAAGCTGCGGGTCGCCACCGGCGAGCGCCGCCTCGCGCTCCTGCATGCTGCGCACACGCGAGGCGAAGCGCTGCGCCCAGGCGCTGTCCTGGTAGCGCTCGAGGTGCGCGCAACCGCGCTCGATCAGCGCCTCCAGGGACTCGGACGACGCCGTGGATGCCTGCGATCCGGCCTGCAGCGGCGCAGCCGCCGCGTTGCGCAGGACGCCGAGCGCCCCTGGGCCGGCGGCCGCCAGCCGCCCGAGCGAGAACGCCCGCAGGTTGGCGTCGACCGCGACTCCGTTGAGCTCGATGGCGCGCCGAAGTGCCTCCAGGCTCAGCGGGATCAGTCCGCACTGCCAGGCATAGCCGGCGGCGAGGATGTTCGACGCCAGCGTGTCGCCCAGGAACTCCCCTGCGAGCGCCTGCGCATCGAAGGTCTGCACCTGCTCGCCACCGGCCGCGAACTGCAGCTTCTCGAGCAGCAGCGGGACCCTCAGGTCCGCCTCCGGATCGCGCAGCGAGCCGGCCACCGGGACCGCATGGATGTTCGCCAGGATGCGGGTGCGCCCGCGGCGCACCGTCTGCAGCGCCTCGGGCGAGGCGCCCACCACGATGTCGCAGGCGAGGATCGCATCGGCCTGCTGGGTGTCGATGCGCACCTGGTTCAGCCGCTCGGGCGCATCGGCCAGGCGCACGAAGCTCAGCACCGCCCCGCCCTTCTGCGCGAAGCCCATGAAGTCCAGCACGCTCGCCGACTTGCCCTCCAGGTGCGCGGCCATCGCGATCACCGCGCCGACGGTCACGACGCCCGTGCCGCCCACGCCGGTCACGAGCAGGTCGTACGGTCCGTCCCACGCATGCGCGAGCGGCAGCGGCAAGGCGGCAACCTGCTGCAAGAAGGCGTCCCCGCCGGCGTCGAGCGCGCCGCCCTTCCTTCGCAGCGCACCGCCGACGACGCCGACGAAGCTGGGGCAGAAGCCCTGTGCGCACGCCTCGTCCTTGTTGCAGCTGGTCTGGTCGATCCTGCGCTTGCGGCCGAACGCGGTCTCCTGCGGCAGCACCGCCACGCAGTTGCTCTGCACGCTGCAGTCGCCACAGCCCTCGCAAACCGCCTCGTTGATGAAGAGCCGCCGCGCCGGCTCGGCCATCTCCCCCTTCCTGCGGCGGCGTCGCTTCTCGGCCGCACAGGTCTGCTCGTAGATGAGCACCGTGACACCGGGGACCTCGCGCAGGCGCCGCTGCACCACGTCGAGTTCGGCCCGGTCATGGAACTCGGTGCCACGAGGGAAGCTGTCTCGGATCGCTGCATATTTCCCGATGGCGTCGCTCACGACCACCACCCGCTTCACGCCTTCGGAGTCGACCTGCCGCGCGATCGCATCCACGCTGATGACACCATCCACCGGCTGGCCGCCGGTCATGGCGACCGCGTCGTTGAACAGGATCTTGTAGGTGATGCTCGCCCCGGCTGCCACCGCCTGCCGGATCGCCAGGTAGCCGGAGTGATAGTAAGTGCCGTCGCCCAGGTTCTGGAACACATGAGGCGTGCGCGTGAACATCGAATGCGACACCCAGTCGACGCCCTCCCCGCCCATCTGGATCAGCCCTGCGGTGCTGCGGTCCATCCAGTTGGCCATGAAGTGGCAGCCAATGCCGGCGCGCGCCGTCGACCCCTGGGGCACCCGCGTGCTGGTGTTGTGCGGGCAGCCCGCGCAGAAATAGGGCAGCCGCTTCACCGCGTCGGCCTCGTTGGCGAGCATCTCGGGCATGGTGAAGTCGCGCACATGCCGCAGCTGCCCGCCCAGCGCCACCTCGCCAGGAAAGTGCGCCGAGAGCCAGCGCGCCACCAGCTCGATCAGGCGCGACGGCCGCAGCTCGCCCAGCGCCGAGACCAGCGGCCGGCCCTCCCGGTCGTGCTTGCCCACCAGGGCGGGCCTGGCACCCGGCGGCGCGTTGTAGAACAGCTCGCGCAGCTGCGTCTCCACGATGGCGCCCTTCTCCTCCACGACAAGGATTTCGGCGAGCCCCTCGGCAAACGCCCTGATGCGCGTCGTCTGAACCGGAAAGCTCAGGCCCACCTTGTAGAGCCGCACACCGCAACGCGAGAGCGCCTGCGGCGTCACCTCCAGCCGCCGCAGCGCCTCCATCAGGTCGTGGTGCGCCTTGCCGCAGGTGACGATCCCGACCCTCGCCTGCGGGCTTTCGATCACATGGCGGTCGATGCTGTTGACCTGCGCGAAGGCCGCCACCGCTTCCAGCTTGTCGGCCAGGCGCGACTCGATACGCAGCGACGGCAGGTCCGGCCAGCGGTAGTGCAGCCCGTCGGCCGGCGCACGGTACCCCGTGGCCGCGCGCACCGTGTCGCCATCGACCCACGCGGCCACGCGCGCCTCGATCAGGTCCAGGTCCACCGTGCTGGCGCTCTCCACCACTTCCGACAGCGCCGCCATGCCCACCCAGGCACCGCAAAAGCGCGACAGCTCGTAGCCGTAGAGCCCGAACTCCAGGTACTCGGCCACGCAGGCAGGCTGCACGATGGGCATACCCCAGGCCACGAAGGCCTGGTCGCTCTGGTGCGGCATCGACGAGGACACGCAGCCATGGTCGTCGCCCGCCACCACCAGCACACCGCCATGCGGCGACGCACCGTAGGCGTTGCCATGCTTGAGCGCATCGCCCGCGCGGTCCACGCCCGGCCCCTTGCCGTACCACATCGCGAACACCCCCTGCGCGGTGCGCTCGGGATCCGACTCGACACGCTGGGTGCCGAGCACCTGCGTCGCCGCCAGCTCCTCGTTGACGGCCGGCACGAACCGGATGCCCGCTTGCGCGAAGCCCCGACCGGCCTTCCAGATGGCCTGGTCCACCATGCCGAGCGGCGAACCACGGTAGCCGCTGACGAAGCCGCGCGTGGACAGCCCCCGGGCCGCGTCCCGCTGCCGCTGCATCACAAGCAGGCGCACCAGGGCCTGGGTGCCGCTCAGGAACACGGTGCCGCAGGTGGCCCAGAGGCTGTCGGCGAGCTGATAGGCGGGGCGGCGGATGGGCGAGGCGGCGGCAGAGGTCGCGGGAAGGTTCATGCGGGGATTGTTCTTCTCTCTCCGGAGGAATATTCTCTTTCCCCAATCCCAACGAACCCTAGTTTGGAGAACAATTTTCTCCAAAGAGCGCATGAACGACGATTCCATTCCCCTGGACAGCCACTCGATGCAGATCCTGCTCGAGCTGCAGCGCGATGCGCGGCAGACGGTGCAGCAGATCGCGGAGAAGGTCGGCCTCTCGTCCACGCCCTGCTGGCGACGCATCAAGGAGATGGAAGCCGCCGGCGTGATCCGCGGCTACACGGTGGTCGTGGACCGCGAGAAGGTGGGCCTCAACCTCGCGGCCGTGACCGAGGTGAACCTGGACCGCCACCATGAATCGAAGGTGCGCGACTTCGAGCACGCCGTCGAGGCCAGCCCCGAGATCGTGCGCTGCGTGTCGGCCACCGGCCCGGCGGACTACATCCTCACGGTGCACGTGCCGGACATCAAGCACTACGAGAGGTTCCTGCACGCGACCCTGTTCGAGCAGGCCGGTGTGACCCAGGTCCGCTCGGCGATCGTCCTGCGGGAGGTGAAGTCCGAGGGAAGCCTGCCGGTCGGATTCGGCGCACCACGGCGCGCACGCGCGAGAACGCGTTGAGGGCGCCGCGCGTTGCCGGACCTGCGCCCGCGCGCGCGGGACCCCGGAGCACTGCCCTGAAGCCCCGGTGCCCGCCTCTGAGAATGCCCCGCCTGCGAGGCCTGCCATGGCGCATCTGCGGCGCCGCACAGCGGCCAGTGGGTGCCCCGGGGTTCGCTGCGACAATCCCGGCATGCCCGACCCGGCCACCATTCCCGCTTCGCTGCCGAACGAAGGCACAGGCGCGCCGCATCACGACGGCGGGCCGCGCTCCCGACGCAAGGGGCTCGAATCCTCGCCGGCCAGCCGCTTCGGCGCCGCGGCCGACCTGCTCGAGCGCCTCGACACCCGCCCCCTTCACCTGCGCATTCGGCGGCGCCCGTGGTGGAAGCTGTGGTGACAAGCCAGGAGCGGCCGGCGCCGCTTGCGCTCTCTCCTCGCCGAACGCAGGGCGAGCCCCCTGATCCGCCGACTCCCAAGAAGCGACCGGGAATCCGCGTGCACGAGGTGTTGGACGGGTTTCCCGCATCGCGCAGGCGGCCGCCCTGCAGGCCTGCCGCGGTCTCAGAGGCCAGCGCGCATCGCACGGGCAGGCCCCGGCATGCAATGCAGCGCCCGGCGATCACCCGCTGAGGCCCCTGCGGACGACAGGCGCGCGCGGCCGCATTGCAGCGGGCACGGCGGCCTTTCGCAATGGCTGCGCGCTGCCGCCTTCACCCGTCTTCCGCTTCCCGCCATTGCGCCGGCAACGCGCGAAGCGTGTCGGCATCGGACATCGGAAAGTGGCGCACTGCCGGCTCCTGATCGAAGAGCTTGCCGAGGTCCTGCGCATCGATCGAAGGTTGCTCCACCTCCGGCCCGGCAAAGGCGCGGATGCTCGACATGGAATCCCAGATGGACATGAGGGTGACCACCGTCGTGCCGTCGCCTCGATCACGAAACAGCGCTGCCGCGCGCCGGTTGCCAGGCGCAGCCCGCATCTCGCGCAGCTTGCTGCCTTCGAGGTGCAGGCGGCACTCCTCGCGCTGGGGTGTGCGAATCCAGAAGGTCCAGGTGCGAAGAATGTTCATGGCGGCGGGTTGCGATCACCGCCGGCAGTGCAATCGCCGCACCAGCCATCCACCCGGAGCGGCCGGGCCGGGTGTGCCGCGGTCGGTCAGGGTTGCGATGGTGCCCGGGCGGGCGACCCGCAGCCAGGAACTACGGCACGCACGCGAACCGCGCTGAAGCGATTTCCGGCGCGCGCGAGAAGAATGTCCGTGCCGAAGAAGAAAACAGAGTACGGCGGGTTCAACCGACAGCGTTGCGCCCTTGCTGCAGGTCATGCTCAGGACCTGCGGATCCGAAGAGACCCGACTTCCAAGAGGCGGACGCAGGGCCACGGCGAGCCTCCTCGCAGTGGTGTCCCACCTTAGGCCAGGAGCGAGTCCGTCACCCATTGCTTTGAGGAGAGTCATGGGGCGACAGCATGAACTCACCGTGACGTTCGAGTACCGATCCCCGACCCACTGCTTTCAGAGAAGGCAGGCAGTTGATCTGTCCACCTCGCTCGTGCTGCGACCGGAGCCCATGAAACCCGGCACCGCCAACCTGGGGAGCGAGGTGGAGGACGCGCCGCTGCTCGCGCTGCCTGCGAACAACTGATGGGCAGGAAGCAACGCGCGACCTGGCGCAGCCAGTTGCGCGCTCTGCAACGCTGCCCGGACTTCGTGCGCTCGCCGGTTCGTCTCGGACAGGCGCCGCGGGCGGGCTTCGCAGGGCCATGCGGGTTCTTGGGCGTCCCCGGCGCCCGGGAAGGCCCCGTCGTGCTGGGTGCGGCTTCGTGTCGGCGAAGGTCGGTGCGAATCGAAGAGATGGAGGCTTCCTGCGGGTTGGACCAACGCCCTGCTCAGTCGCTGGCGCATCCGCCTGGCCTGTCTTCCATTCCCGAGGCTACGCGTGGGACGCGCGCTCCCGGAGGCTGCGGCGCACCGTCTTGGGCAGATCCGCCTGCGCTCACTGCCGCTGCTTGGGCAGCTTGCCCAGAAACTGCCGCAGCCGGGCAGTGCGGGGATGGTCGAAGAAATCCGCCGGCGCACCTGCCTCGACGATCCTGCCGCCATCCATGAACACGACCCTGTTGGCAACCTCGCGCGCGAAGCCCATCTCGTGCGTCACGCAGACCATCGTCATGCCCTCCCCCGCCAGCTCCTTCAACACCTCCTGCACCTCCTTGACCATCTCCGGGTCGAGCGCCGAGGTCGCCTCGTCGAACAACATCACGTCGGGCTTGAGGCACAGGGCCCGGGCAATCGCCACCCGCTGCTGCTGGCCCCCGGACAGGCTCGCCGGATAGGCATGCGCCTTATGCGCGAGGTGCACGCGCTCCAGGTAGCGCATGCCGACCTCGCGCGCCTGCGCCCTGCTGCGCTTGAGCACCCAGCGCTGCGCCAGCGTGCAGTTGTCCAGGGCGCTCAGGTGCGGAAACAGGTTCAGCTGCTGGAACACCATGCCCACCTGCGCCGCCCGCGGCGGTCGGCCGGCACGCAGCGGCTGGCCGTGGATATGGATGCTCCCGGCGTCGATCCGCTCGAGGCCGCTGATGCAGCGCACAAGTGTGGACTTGCCGCAGCCGGAGGGTCCGCAGATCACCACCCGCTCGCCGGGTTGCACGCACAAGGTGATTTCCGCGAGCACCTGGGTCGCGCCGAACCACTTGGAGACGCGATCCAGGGCCAAGGCATGGGCCGGCACCGTGCCGGTTGGCGCGCCATCCAGGGCCGCGTCGCTGCGGGCTTGCATCCCCGCCTTTCCATGCCCGCCGTTTCGCGAGTGCCCGCCCCGACCTGCCGGTCCGGCCAAGGCCGCAGTTGCAGATGCCCCTGCAGGCACGGCGGCCGGCGCGCTCAACGCCTGTCCTCCGCTGCCTGCAGCCGCCGGTACATGGTTGCGGCCGGACTGCGGGGCCAGGCCACGATGGAGCCGTCGCTCACGCGCTCGCGCCCGTACACGATCCAGGCATCGTCCACCGAGCCGATGAACTCGTCCACGACGAAACGCCACGGCTCCTCGTCGGCGAGGAACGCATAGGTCAGTCCCCGGGACACACGCCCATCGCGAAGCCCGTCGGCAACCGCCATCACGGTCGGCATGTGGGTGACCTCCCCCCAGCGCCCGGGCCTGACATAGCCTTCGGTCGGCGCCATCAGCGCGAGCCCGCGCGGCTGGGCCACCCTGCGGTCGCGGATGACCGCAAGATCGCGGCTCGGCGAGATGAAGGTGTCGACCACATACAGCCCCTCGCGATAGCGCGCCACGGTCGCCATCGTTGCCGGATGGACGGCGCATTGCACGAGGAAATCGCAGCGGCGATCCAGCACGCGCTCGGCCGCCTCCTCGAAGTCTTCAACGAGATCGATCGAGCCCTGCCCTTGCAGTCCATGAAAGCGAAGGTAGCGCTCGGTCACCAGTTGATGGTTGCTGCCCTGCGGGCCGAGTGTGACGAAGTCGAGCACTTAAAAAATCCTTTCTTCAGTGCAATGCGAGAGCGCGTTCGAGCCGCCGCAGCAGGACCATCAGGCCATAGTTGATGAGCAGGTAGGCCAGGCCCGCGGCGAGAAAGGCCTCGTACGGCGCATAGGTCTGAGATGCCAGCACGCGGGCGCTGCCCGTCAGCTCCATCAGCGTCACGGTGCTGGCGAGCGAGGTGGCCTTGCAGGTGAGGATGACCTCGTTGCTGTAGGCCGGCAAGGCGGTGCGGGTGGCGAGCGGCAGTTGCACCCGCCAGAAGCGCGCGAAAGGCCCGAGCCCCAGCACGCGCGCCGCCTCCAGCAGCCCCTGCGGAACCGCTGCAAGCGCACCGGCGAGGTTCTTCGCCGTGTACGCCGCAGAGTTCAGGCCCAGCGAGATCACGGTGCACCAGTAGGGATCCCGAAGCACGGACCACGCCGGCGACGCGCGCACCGCATCGAACTGGCCCGCGCCGTAATACAGCAGGAACACCTGCACGATCGAGGGCGTCCCGCGAAAGACCGCGACATAAGCGTCGGCAAGCCGCCGGAGCACGACGAAGGCGGCGTTCTTGGCCAGCGCCAGGGGCACGGCCAGGAGCGCGCCGAGCAGCAGGACCAGCGCGGTCAGCTGCAGCGTGAGCACGGCCCCACGAAGCAGCGCGGGCAGGCCGGAGATCATGAGTTCGAGATCGATCACGGCTCAGTGCGGGCATGCCTGCAGGCGCGACGCTCCGCAAGCTCCAGCGCGACGGTTGCCAGCGTGGTGAGCACCAGATAGAGGCCGGCTGCCGCAAGATAGACGGTGAAAGGTTGACGGGTGCCGACCGCCGCCTCGGCGGCCTTGCGCATCAGCTCGTCGCACCCGATCACCGAGACCAGCGAGGTCTGCTTGAGCAGCACGATGGCCTGATTCCCGCATGGGGCCAGGCCCGTGCGCAGTGCCTGCGGTGCCACCACGGTGAGGAATGCGCCGAAGCGGCCGAGCCCCAGCACCGCCGCGGCCTCGCGCTGCGTGCGGGAGACGGCATTCAAGGCCCCCCGGAACACCTCCGAGGCGAAGGCGCCGAAGGACAGCGCCAGCGCGAGTGTGCCCGCGGCGAAGGCGCCGACGTCCACCGGACGACCGAGCAGCGCGGGCAGCCCGTGCAGGCCACCGAAGTAGACGAGGAAGATGAGCAGAAGATCCGGCACGCCGCGCGCCACCGCCGAATAGCCGTAGCCGAGTGCCGCACCCACCGGATTGGGGCTGCGCTGCAGCCAGCAGCCGATCGCGCCGAACCCCAGGCCGAGCGCGAGCGCACAAAGCGCCAGTTGCAAGGTCATCCATGCACCGATCCAGAGCTGGCCGCCAAACCCCTGAAGGTCCATGCGTGGATTCCGTTCACATCAGCTTGAATGGAAAGTACCGGGCCGTGATGCGGTCATACGTGCCGTCGGCAAGGATGGCCGCCAGCGCACCGTTGAGCTGCTGCAGCAGGTGCGGCGAGTTCTTGCGAACGGCGATGGCGTTGCCTTCCCCGAGCAGCCCGCCTTTGAGCTCGGGGCCGACGAAGTCGAAGTCCCTGGCCTCGGCCTGCTTGAGAAAGCCGACGTGGTAGGTCACCATGTTGCCGAAGATGTAGTCCACGCGCCCGGCAAGCAGGTCCAGCTCTGCGGCCTGCGGCGTGTTGTAGAGCTTGATGTCGCTCCCCTTGTAGTGCGCCGCGAGGTAGCCGGCCTGGATCGAGCCGCGCTGCACGCCGACCGCCTTGCCCCTGAGCGCGTCCGGCGAGACGTCCGGCGGCGTGCCCTTGCGGGCGACGAAGCGCGAGACCGTGCTCTTGTACTTGTTCGTGAAGTCGACCCGCTGGCGCCGCTGCTCGGTCACCGCCATGCTCGCGACGATCGCGTCGTACTTGTGCGCGAGCAGGCCGGGAATGATGCCGTCCCAGTCCTGCGCCACGATCTCGCAGCGGACCTTCATCTTTTCGCAGAGGGCGTTCGCGATGTCCACGTCCCAGCCCTGCAGCCGGCCCTGCGCGTCCTTGTAGCTCCATGGCGGATAGGTCCCCTCGGTGGCGATGCGCAGCACCGGCTGCGCTGTCGCACCGGCGCCTGCGAGCAACGCCGCCATCCACAACGCCAGGCGCGCAAGCCAACCTGCACAAGATGCCTTCATGCAATCGTCTCCTTGAGCTTCAAAGGCGCGGATCATCGGCCCCGGCGCCGCAAGCCCGCAAGGTGTGCATGGGATGCAAAAGAACGTCTCGGGAGCGTACGAGCCCGCCGAGCGCTGGCACGATCACCTGTGTTGCATCGGGTGCAATGAAAGGACCAGCAGGTCCGCAAGGCCATGCGCCCCGACGGGTGCCGCAGTAACGGCCGCCCTCTCGGCTGGCTCAGGGCTTCGCAGGGTTCAGGCGCCCATCGATGACGGGCGGGACTTGCTCGCGCAGCGCGTATTTGCCCGCGGCGACGTCCGCGCGGAACACCAGGTTCCAGCTCGGCTTGGACACCACGCTCGGGAACGCGACGAACGGGTGTGCCGACAGCAGCGCGGCGCCCCAGGCTTGCTGACCCGCGCTCGGCACGCTAGCACGGAGCCACCCTGGATTGGGAACATCGGCCGGCCAGACGATCTTGACCTCGGACGGATCGGCGATCGTCATGCTCGTCACGGTGTGCGCGATGGAGACCCTTGTGCAGCCCGACTTCTCAAATGGTCGTGGACGGATCGAAGCTGCAGTAGACCGCCTTGATTCCCTTGGGATTCCAGCGCCCGCCGCCGCGCTCGGCGCCGATCCCACCATCCCAGGTGGATGCATGAAGGTGGTTGTCAACGCACCAGGCCACAAGCGCAACGCCACGCCCCAGAGGATCCGGCAGAGGAGTCATCCGCATCGGATCAGCTGTAGACGTCGTACTCGAGGCGGGTCAAGAAATCGGTGACGATCTCCGTGCCTTGCGCGGTCTGCAGCATCTCGATGGGGCGGCGCCCATCGAGCCCCATGGCGTGACGATTCATCCACTCCTCGGCCTTTTCGCGGCTACCAAAGACCTCGGTCGCCTTGGTCAGCGTCTCCGCAAACAGCCAGGTCTTGCTGGCCAGGTCTGCCGGCATCGCCTTCTTGTGTGCTTCGCGTTGCCGGCGCAGCGTGCGCGCGCTGATGCCCAGGGCGTTTGTGAGGTCGGTCTCGTTCAGCAGCGTGATGCCAGAGAGCAGTGTCAGGAGCGCTCCGTACGGGAAGGCGCCGTCGAGGATGGCTGAGTGGACCTCCATGCGGCTCTTCGGTACGCGCTTGAAGACCTTGCCCGCGCCCAGCAGCTCCCCCGAGTGCTGAAGCAGAATGATCTCGCGAGCGGCGAAATCTTGGTCTGGCGTCGCCGCGGCGCCCGGGTGCATAGCAGCTTGCACGGTCGCGCTCCAGTTGATAGATGGCAAATTGTCCTATATGGCGCGGCCAAATGTCATGCCTCGCGCGAGCCTGTGGCTTGCGAGTTCATCGAACGCGCATCGGGATCGGTGAACGAGCGCTGCCCGTCGGGTTTATTTCTTCAGCTGTTCCTTGGTGAGATCGAGCTCCTTCGTCTGCTCGCGCAGCTTCTTGATCTTCCCTGCCATCCGTTCGGTCTTGGCCTCGCCCTCGGCAGGCTGCGGTCGGCCGTCTCCAGGGCGTCGAGGTAGCGCTGGATGCTCTGCTCGATCTGGCGCTGGCGCGCATCGATCTTGCCTGGCGTGAAGTTGCGGTCACGGCTGTTGACCGCCTTGAACTTGCTGCCGTCGATAGCAGCGATGGCGTGAGATTCCTTCCGGCGCAGGGCAACAGGGTTGAAGGCCTGCTGCGGACCGCAGTGTCAGGAGCAGGCGACTACCTGCAAATTCTGACAGTGCCCGCAGCGCGGACCTCTCGCTCTAATGCCATCTCGCTCACGAGGACCGCATATGGAAATCATCACCGGAACTGTCGACACGCTGCCAGATGGGCTTCTGCTCGAGCTGGCACGCTATCGGCATCGCGTGTTCGTGGAACGGCTCGGCTGGAAGCTCCAGACGAGCGGCGGGATCGAGCTCGACGAGTTCGACCGCCCCGACACCCATTACGTTGTCGCGCTCGACGCGCATGCCCGCATCATCGGCAGCGCGCGCCTGCTGCCGACGATGGGCCCGTACCTGCTCGCCGACGTCTTTCCGCAGCTGCTCGGCTCGAAGCATCCGCCGCGTGCGGGCTGGCTGTGGGAGCTCTCGCGCTTTGCCGCACTCGACCTGCACAGCAGGCGCGCCTCGCACCAGCATGGCCTCGCCTCGCCGCATGCGCTTGACCTGCTGGCAGTTGCCATGGGCCTGGCGGCAGAGCACGGCGTACGCCAACTGATCAGCGTCTCGCCCCTTGGCATCGAGCGCATCCTCAAGGCCGCCGGGGTGGATTGCCGGCGCGCCGGAGAAGCGAGGATGGTGGAGGGACAGGCCCTGTTCGCCTGCCTCATCGACGTCGACGAAGACTGGCGTGCGCCTCGCCAGGCTGCATCCACGAGCTTCGCTTCCCCTCAAGCGGATGAACGGCGCGCACGCCGCACGCCGGTCGAGGCAGGCCGGACGATCCGGTAGGCCGGGCCGCACGTTTGGCAACTTTGAGCGCCCTTGACGCCCCCGAAGCCATGGCTGTTCTGCTGCAGATGCTGGATCTCGCCTGGCAGCCGAGCAACCCTCAATTCAAAAGGCCGAGTCGGGACGAGCGCGCGATCGCCGAGTTCCTGTTGTTCACGCGTAGGTTGGCGATCGCATTGGCGATATGGAAGTTCACAGTTCGCGCAGTGATCGACAGGATCTGCGCGATCTCCTCGCTTGTCTTGCCGTCGGCGGTCCATCGCAGCACCTCCGCCTGCCTTCGCGTCAACGGCTCGATCCCAGGGCCCTCGTGCTCGCCCAGGTGCGCCGTGATGGCCAGATGCGCGGTATTGACCAGCCAGCGCAGCTGCGGGTCATGCGCGAGCAGCTCCGTCTTGCCGAGCCGGTCGCAGGAACGCGACAGCGACAGCATGCCCACGCGCCCCTGGGCATCGAAGCACGATTGCGCCCACCCGACCCGCAGCCCGAAGGATCTCGCCTCGTCCCACATCTGGGGCGCACTTCGAAACAGCGCGTCGTTCCAAACCAGCGGATGCAGGCTGCGCACGCCATGCGCGACGCTCGGATCCACACCTACGTACCCAGCCTCCGCGTAGCGCTTGCGCCATGACCGGGGATAACTCGAGAAGATCAGCGTCTTCGGGCGGGTGAAGGAGGACGGCAGGCGCAGGCCATAGGCGCAGCACTCGAAGCCCAGTTCGCGCGCGCCGATGTCGATCTGCTCGAAGGCGGCCTCCAGGGAGCTCGCCTGCGTCAGCCGCATGAACACTTCCTGCGTCCATGAGCCCATGGATTGATCTCCTTGCGCAGCAGTTGCCTCGGTGTGTGCCGCCCTTCGCGCCTCGCGTGCAAGCTCCTCGCGACAGCCAAGCGGGACTGCCGCAGGCCCGCTTCACCGGCGGCAGTGTAGAGGCCGGCAGCCCTCGGTTGCCGCCAAACTCGCCACCGTTCCTGCCAATCCGGCGGTCTGCGCACCGCGCTTCATCGGCTTGTCACAAACCGATAGAGTTCGCGCACCAACGCACGCGGCTCGTGCCATCTCACGGCTTGCGAGCCCGACCAACGCATGCAAAGAGTCCTGTTCCTGCTGCTGCCCGGCTTCTCCACCGTCGACGTCGCCGGGGCGGTGGCGGTCTTCGACATGGCCAACGACGTCTTCACGCATCTGAGCAAGACGCAGCCCTATCGCCTGCGCCTGCTCGCCGCAGATGCTCAAGCCGTGCTGGGCTCCAGCGGCATTCCGCTGGCAACGTGCCCTGTCCCGAGGCGTGTGCAGGGCGGCATCTCCAAGCTCATCATCGCGGGCGACTCGCGCGCCTCGCTCGACGAGTTCGATTCGGCCGAGCGGCGCATCCTTCCGGGCTGGCTGCAACGCCATGTCCGGCATGTGGAGCTCGGCGCCACCATCGGACGGGCCGCGCGGGTGCTCGCGCAGGCGGCCGGGGCCGATCCCGAGGATGCGCACCAAGGCGGCGCAGTGGGCACCGCAGGGGGCGCCGCAGACCCACGCTGGATCGGGGTGAGCCTCACGCGCGGCGTCCACCTCGCCATGGACCTCATGGCTCGGGATCACGGCGGCGTGATCGCCAGCGTCATCGCCAGCCGGCTCGGCGAGCCGTTCCAGCATGCCTACCGCAGCGCAGCCTTCCTGCGCCCGCCTGCCGTGCGTGCACTCGATGACCCGCGCATCGAAGAACTTCACGGCTGGATCGCGCGCAACCTGCGCCAGTCCTTCAGCGTGGCACGGCTCGCCGAGCACCTGGCAATGTCGGAGCGCACCTTCGCGCGCTTCTATCGACGCGCGACCGGCTCCACGCCTGCCGCGGGCCTCGAGCGCATCCGCGTCGATGCCGCGGCGCACCTGCTGGAGAGCAGCCAGCGCTCCATCAAGGCGATCGCACTGCAGTGCGGCTTCGCCTCCTCCGAGGTGATGCGCCGTGCCTTCGTGCGGACCCTGCAGATCTCGCCCCTGCAGTACCGCAGGCTCCTCACCGGCAACGACGCCGACACCGAGTGAGCCGGCGCGAGGCTCACGCGCGACATCCTGGAGATTTCGACTGGCGCGGCAAAACCGACCCGCTTCGACCGCATCCAAGGCTGCTCGCGAGAGAGTGAGCGCCCGCATCCCCTACCGTTATGCTTGCCGCGGCCGCGGGAGCGAGACGCTCCCGATCGCCCAAGGGCCAGATCAGTACGACTGGACGCCCGGGGCGCAATGCCTGCGTGACGACTACCCGAGACCCTCGGGACGCTTCAAGGCCGCCGCCATGACCGGCTTCGCCCACTGTGGCACCTGGGCGAGCGGGATGTGGGTGACGACGCGCCCTGCCTCCATGTGCAGCAGCAGCACCGGCTTCGGTCGCTGCCCCGCCTGGGGATCACCCTGGGCGCTGTTGTCGTAGATGCGCAGGCTTGCCAGATGCGGCAGCAGCCGGATGAGGTTGGCGCGGCTCGTGTCGTAGCGCTCGCGGATCTTCGCTTCGGGGATGTCATGGCCACCCGCGGCCACCCGCGCCTGCACGCGCTGCAGGTGCAGTTCCGGCGACGCCAGCCCCGCGTACCAGAGATGGATCTGCGCGCCCTGGCGTGCGCCATCGAGCAGCATCTGTGGAATCGTCCTGGCGCCCAGGGTCGTCTCGAAGGCGAAGTTCAGTCCCTCGGCGAGGGCTCGCTCGAGACCTTTGCGGCCGAGTTCCCAGGCTCGGCCATTGGCCTGCTGCGCCGACAGCCCCGGGTCGGCATCCAGCAGCGAGCGCGCAACCTGGTCAGGGTTGAAGTACTCCACCTTCTTCTGCAAAAGCGCGGCGCCGCCCACGCTGCTCTTGCCGGCGCCATTGACGCCGGCAAGCACGAAGATCCGAGCCGGCATCAGGCGCGTGTCGCCTGCGCCGCCTGGGTAACGGCCGCCTCACCCAGTTCGGAGGGGTCCATGGCGAAGGCATCGGCCATCGCCTGCGCGGGCCCTTCGCCCTGCATGCGCGCGAACATGTCGTCGAAGCGATGCGTGAGCGCTTCCAGGTTTGGCTCCGATGCCTGCTCCATCTCCAGGTAGCGTTCCACCGACATCAGCACCATCGCCGGTCGCTCATGGCGCGTGATCACCACCGCGCCTTTTGCCATCACCGTGCTGGCCACGGCCTGCATCCCTGCCGCCAGCTTGGTCGCGGAGAACGACGGGAGCTCGCGCGTCAGGCGCTCGAATCCGGTGGAGCGGACAGAGGTGGGTACCATTTCAGATCCTGAAGATAAGGAATTTGCCCATTTTACCTATTTTGCAGATGTATAGCCCGCGCCCTGCTCGTTTGGTCCGCTGTGTTTCAACTCGACCGCCGCGCAACCACCGTAGCGATCACTTACTCGCACTGACTCGTACGGAACTATTGGAGCGAAGCCAGACGCACCATGCCAGTTTCGTCCCGCTGAAGTTCCAGCTCATCGAAGGACTCAAACCCGTCATCAGACGGCAGTGCGGCCAACCGCGCATCTGTCGCGGCCTTCACGACCGTTGATTCAGCTGCTTCGGCGAGCGTCGCCCATGGCATGACTCTCCGGATGGCGCCCCTCGAGAAGTCCAGCATGCGTTCCAAGACAGCTACCTGGGCGCCGAAGCTCCGGCTTCTGGGACAACCCCAGCTCCGGACACGCGTGGATGCAGACAAGGAGCGCATGGTCGGTTCAGCGTAGATGATTCCAGCGAAGGGTGCAAAGTGAGCGCTGGCGAATGCACCCCGCTCTTGATTCCGGCAATTGCTCAGCCGCCACAGCAGCCGGACCTCGAGCTCCAGCGGTCCTGCCGATGACGCTCAAGGGAGTGAGCGGGCACTCTCGTTGGAAACCTACGTCTCGAACAACTGACGATCCACCTTCCAGTCGGGGCCGTAGGTGGCGTCCGCATACGCGTAAACGACGGCCGAACCAAGCATGCCATGCAGCACATCCCCCTGTGCGGCACGCCGGCTGATCACGGCGTTGAGCGCCCCCTTCCTGGCGAGGTCTTGCAGGGCCTGGTCGACCCAGCGCTTCAGCTGCGCCGGCTCGAGAGCCGCGAGCTCCTGCTTGATCGTCTGGATCTGCTCGCGCAGGTAGTTGGAAGCTTCCTTGCCGGCTGCCCCGTTGGCGTTCGCGGCCGGAGGTGTCGACGGTGTCGGCGCCGGCGCGCGCACCTCAACGGGGGCTGCCGGTGCGCTCTCCAGCAGGCTCTCCTGCTGCGGCTCGTTGCGCAGCAGCGATCGAAGATAGGAGAAGGCGTTGTCGACCGAGCGCAACGTCTTGTTGGCGGCGCGCCGCTCCAGCACGTCGATCTGCGTGCGCACGCGCTCGTCGCCGAACTCCTTGATCAGGCCCTCCAGCTTGATCTCGCGGATGCCGAGCGTCTCCGCGCGCAACACCAGCGTGGCGTCCACCGGCTCGCTGGAGGCCGGCCGTGCGGGCACTGCCTGGCGCTTCTTGCGCACCGCGAACTGAACCTCGGTGATCACCCTGCCCTGCTTGTGCTCGATCAGATCGACGTCGAGGTCGGTCTCGGCATTGATTTCCGCGACGGCGTCCTTCACCCGCTCGTTCTTGAATTTTCGCCACTCGCGCCGCTCCGGGCCGGGGCCGTTGCTGAGCGCATCGACCCACCAGGCCACCGGCTTGCGGCTGGTCACGCCGCTCGGATTCTCGCGGTAGCGCGCGCAGATCTCGTAGAGCGCAACGGCCGTGTAGGAGCCCAGCTTGGCCAGCACGTCCAGGTCGATGCGCGCCCAGCGGTGCGGCTCGCGCAGGGCGGCCATGATGGTCGGCGGATAGGACCAGCTGACCCAGTTCTCGCCGCGCCGCTGCTCGAGAGCGACTTCGGAGAGCATCGAGAAGCCGCGCCACTTGACCCCATCGCCGGGCGCCGTCGACTCCCAGTCGACCTCGAGGCTGCGCATCTCGATCAGGTACTTCTTGGCCGCCGTGCGCTCGCTGCCGCTGGAGCCGGTGGTGCGCAGGATGGCCGCGAGCGGCGCCTCGAACATGAAGTCCGCCGGCGGCATGGCTGGCAGCGCGACCAGTCGCGTCTGCGCCACCTGCAGCAGCGCACTGTAGATGCGCCGGCCCGTCAGCGTCACGCGCGCAGAGCGCGGCATCATCACGATCATCTCGTGCGGCTTGCGCAGCTCCAGCACCTCGTCCGCCCCCTGTGCGGGGGCCGTCTTCTCGAGGGTGGCGTCTGCGATCCGGCTGCTCATGTGTGCACGGATGTTATGTCCAAGTCCACTTGGACACAAGGGCGCCCGTACCCGCACAATTGCCCACCCGATTAAAACCCGGACACTTCGGACGAGCGCCTTCAGAAAGAGCGATTAGAACCTGGACACTTCCGACCGGAACCCACCCCAGACGCGGCAGCCTGGCCGATGAGAACCTGGACGTTTGCGTCGCCCCGCACTCCTGGCGCAACGGTTTTGCGCCGCAACGGGGCGATTAGAAGCCGTACACTTGCTTCGGATGCCCGGAAGCAGCCTCCTGCCGGGTTGTGGGTAACTTGTCCACAGGGGTCGAGCAGGAGTTGGACACCAAGCGATGAACACGCGGACACTTCCGATCAGAAGCTGGACGCCTGCGATTAGAAGCTGGACACATGGAGCTGCGGAGGCGCGCTAACCTGTTGATTCGATTGAGGAAATCAGTTATCCCGAGGGGCTTAATCTTTTGAAGGTATTCAAGCTCTTCTTTAATCTCCCCGGAGATCCTCAAATACCCTCGAAAACGGACCCCCAGGCAAGCTGTGGGTGGCGATGAAGCGAACATTCTTCGTTTTTTTGAGAGTGCTCGGCATAATCGAACGACTCTCAAACTTTCAAGGCTGATTC